>CAZMRM010000084.1:0-11445 GCA_964568515.1 uncultured Chitinophaga sp.
GAAAATGAATCTGAACGAATGATGCTACAAAGCTAATAATTGTTTGAACTTTACAAAGTTTTTAATTATAACTAATTCTATACATTTTAAAACGTATTAACTGCACCTTGGATAAATAAGGCTGACGACTAATCATTCTTCCTTATAAAATGGACCATTTGCGGTGTTTAGCCTATAAAATAGCCAGGAACTGCCAAAAATAAAAGCCAGCAAAAGGTTTTTAATTTGTCTTATTCATGGTAACAAGGAAACGATTTAACCGTTTAATTAGCCATGGAAACCATTTTTGCTTATATTTTTCCTTTAAAACTGTTATTTATTGTTTCTATCGGCACACAAAACGGATTAAGCGGTAATCTACCGGATTACGATTAAATTCCTTATCTATAAACATTTTTGATATTGACCCGTTTAAAAGAAAATGTCTAAAAATATCCTTCCATATCTATTTGTATTGTGTCAGTTTTTGAATCTTTCTGCCTTCCCTCAAACACCCCATCTTGACAGCTTATTAAATGTGCTGAAAACCATAAAAGAAGATACGGCAAAAGCCAATACACTGCAGGAAATTTGCCGGGCCTATAAAAGCGAATTAAACAATCTGGATAAAGTACAGGAATACGCAGAACGATTATATATTTTCTCAAAAAATATTGGTTTTAAAAAAGGGATTGCTTATGGTTTATTTTTTAAAGGCATCTGCTACTGGGGACAAAGCGACTATACTGCTGCACTCGATCATTATAAAAGATCCCTTGCTTTAATGAGAGATTGCGGGATAAAAAATGGGGAAAGTTCCTGCTATCTCAATATCGGTCAGGTTTACGCTGAATTTGGAAATTACAAAGAGGCGCTTCAATACATGTTAAAGGGAATCGCGATTAAAGAAGAACTAAACGATAAAAAGGGAGCACGCATCGGGTACAATAATATTGGAAACATATATGCTACAATGGGGGATTATACACAGGGACTCAACTATTATTTTAAAACATTGAGGCTTGCGGAAGAATTAAAGGATCAACTAGGCATTTCTTATGCATATGATAATATTGGAAATATTTTACACCGGCAAAATAAATTAGATGTGGCACTCATCTATTATAAAAAGGCTGCAACCATACAGGAAGAAGTGGGAGATATGCTCACAGCAGGAAGCAGCTATAACTGTATTGGGAATATTTATCAAACACAAAAACAATATCTACAGGCACTGACGTTCCATTTAATGGATCTAAAAACAAAGGAACCCTCGAATAATAAACAGGGCCTGGCAATCGCCTGCAATAGCATAGGCATCGATTACTATGGATTAAAGAAATTTGAACAAGCACTTACCTATCAGCTTAGATCACTCCATGTTTGTAAACAAATCAGTTATAAAAAAGGAATTGTAGAAGCCTGCAATGGAATTGGTAATGTGTTCGAGCAAAAAAAAGACTATCCTGAGGCGTTAAAATACTACGATGAGATGTTGACCACTGCAAAAGAACTGGATTATAAAGAAGGAATGAGGGATGCATTTAAAAATTATGCTTCGCTTTATTCCTCTCAAAAGGATTTTGAAAAGGCTGTTTTCTATACAGATCTTTTCCATGCAACAAAAGATTCGCTACTTAACAAGGAAAATTTTAAACAGGTCTCCGAATTGAATACCCGTTATGAAACAGATAAAAAACAAAAGGAAATACAATTATTGCTCAAAGACCAGCAATTGAATGCAAAAATTATTAAACAACAAAACCTGGTACGTTGGGGACTTATCGGTGGATTAGGGTTACTTTCCGTTTCCATATTCAGCATTTACAGAAGGTACCGCTTTAAACAAAAAGCAAGCACTATCCTTCATGAACAAAAAGAAAAGATTGAACAACAAAATATATTAATAACTGATAGTATCGATTATGCGAAAACTATACAGGAAGCTGTATTACCCCATTATCAAAAGCTTCATCACTTATTTCCCGAATCGTTTGTCATACTTAAACCAAAAAATATTGTAAGTGGTGATTTCTTTTGGATAAAATCTATTCATAATAAAATATTTATTGCCGTAGTTGACTGTAAAGAAAACGGTGTGTCAGGTGCTTTCATTTCTTTATTGGTATATACTATTCTTGAAAACAGTATTGAAGAAACATTGAGTTTAACTCCTTCCTTTATTATGAACCGAATTAACGAGGAAATAGTGGTTCGCCTCTCGGCAGAACATCCGCTTCTTTCAAAAAGTATGAATATTTCTGTCATTTGCCTGGACACACATAGCAACCAACTGGAATTTACTTCATGTAATCAGCCCATATATATTATCCGGGATAAAGAAATCATTGAACTACAGTCCGATTCAAAAAATATTGGCAATATCAAGGATTTCTTTACAAACCTGACTTTTGAACTTGAAAAAAATGACATGATTTATCTTTTTACAGATGGGTTGCCGGTTCAAATACAGGAACCGAAACAAAAAAATCACATTTATCCTGTTTTTAAAAAAACCTTGGTTTCAATTAATGATTTACAAACTGAAATGCAAAGGAAACAATTGCAAGAAATGGCTGATCAAAAACAAAACACAGATCAAAAGGATGATATATTAATTATAGGGATCCGCTATTCGTCAGATGTTTGATCAAAAAGCTGTTTTCTTGTTTTATAAAACAAATGACAAATGGATTTGACAATAGGAACAATTGGATTTTATACACCAATAAAATTACTGAATTACAAAAAGGCGGTTTTCCGGATCAAATCGGCGGTCCTCATCGTAAATCGCTGGACGGAAAATATGAACAAACCGATTATATTTGGTAATGGGAATTTGTTACTAAAAGATTGAAGCACCCAATTTTGTAGTGAGTCGTTCTAAAAATTCTACTCCGTAAAAAGAATTTCCTTTTGGATTTAATCGCGGACTCCATACCGCAATACTATATTTTCCGGGATGAATTGCAACAATACCCCCTCCTATTCCACTTTTACCCGGAAGTCCGACCCTAAAAGAAAACTCTCCCGCCTCATCATAAAATCCACAGGTTTGCATAATGGCATGAATCCGTTTGGATTTACTCATCGAAATAATTTCTTCTCCTGTTGTAATTAATTTTCCATGGTTGGCAAACAATAAAAAAGTACTGGATAATTCTTTACAAGTCATTTCAAGGGAACAAATATGATAATAAAAATCGATCACTTCTGCAATGCTATTCCTGATATTACCAAATGACCTCATGAAATTTATCAGCGCTGCATTTCTAAAACCAACTTCCTTTTCAGATGCCACCATTTTATGATTATAATCAATGGTATTATTGCTCGAAATTTTTCTAACAAAACTCAAAAATACTTCCTTCGTTTTTTCCTTAAAATTGCTGATCAAAATATCAGCAATTACAATGGCACCCGCATTAATAAATGGATTCCGTGGTATCCCCATTTCATGCTCCAGTTGCACCAACGAGTTAAATGCGCTTCCTGAAGGCTCTATTCCCACACGTTTCCAAAGTTTGTCGCCCTCTAATGAAAATGCTAACGTCAGTGAAAAAACTTTGGAGATACTTTGCAAAGAAAATCGTTCTTCAAAATCACCAACGCCATATGCTTTCATTCCCTCCAATGTAGTAAGACAAGCTCCAAATTTATCTGCATTCACCTTTTCGAGTTCTGGAATGTAACCAGCCACTTCTCCATTCGATGGGACTTGTTTTATTTCTTCTCTTAATTCATTTAATAACTGTTGGAAATGTATCATTTTAAGAACTTTGCTTTATCAAATATAAAACAATAACTTTCTTTTTCTTGCCTGAATTTTTATTCTTTTAACCGTCAATCTTATCATGTATGAAATTAATCATCACTGTTTCAACACTAAATACAAGCTTATTATTAAGAGTTTGTTTGCCGATTTCGCTATCATTTTTCTTAATTAAATTTTTGCTGTTACAAAAGAATTTTATCTTTGGGTAAACTAAAACTTTTCAAACATGATTCAACCTAATGTTATCGTAATCTTATTAGCTGGGTTAATACCATTAATAACCGGGTTTATTTGGTATAGTACTAAAGCATTTGGCAATGCTTGGATAAAGGCTGCAGAATTAAATAATGATAAAAAAGGAGCACATATGGCTGTAGTATTTATTTTAACTTATATACTCGGGCTTTTCCTTTCTTTTGCAGTGCTTCCTATAGTGATTCATCAATTTCATATGTATTCCATTGTCATGGGTGATCCTGATTTGAAGGATCCCAATTCGGAGTTGAATACATTGTTAAGAGGCTTCTACGAAAAATATGGAAACAATTTCCGTACATTTAAACATGGTTCTTTTCATGGAACAATTGCAGGAATAACCATTGTTACACCTGTCATTGCAATCAATGCCATGTTCGAAAAAAAAGGATTTAAATACATTGCCATTAATGCCGGATACTGGATTGTAACCATTGCTTTGATGGGTGGTGTTTTGTGTGCTTATTCTTAAATAGCCTAAATCAAAAAAAAGATCCCTGGAGTTTTAAATTCCAGGGATCTTTTTTTTGATTTATAACTATTTTGCAGTTGCAACCACATTCACATCCAATTCAAATTCATCATTGATCGCTTTATCACCAATACTTTCGAAAAAACTGGCTGAACCGTATTTAATATCAAATTTTGTACGATTAACTAATATTTTAGCGATCGTAACAACCGTTTTATCATCCAATTTTACCAGTGCCGGAAATGTAATTTCATTGGTAATTCCTTTGATCGTAAGATTACCGGTTACTTCATAATTATTATCTGATTTTAATGTAGCCTTGGTTAAAACAAATTTAGCTGTTGGATTTTTTTCAACACTAAAGAAGTCGTCATTTTTCAAATGCCCTACTAATTTATCGTTGTATCCCTTATCTGTCAAATCAGTACAAGTAATCGAATTCATATCAAATTCAAAATTTCCACTGGTAAGGGTTTTGCCATCAGCAACTAGGGCTCCTTTTGAAATTGAAATATTACCTGTGTGTTGCCCGGTAACTTTTTTACCAGTCCAGGTAGCTGTAGTTGCTTTTGTATCTACAGTATAAGTGGTTGCTTTTTTCTCTACTGGTGCAGTAAATGCAAAAGCTGTAATTGCTGCTGCAGCAATAAGGCCGATTGAAATTTTAGGGATCATTGTTTTTAAGTTTTTTTAGTTTAACGGTACAAATATATGTATATACATGTAATATGCCAATTTTTTAAAAGAATTTCTTGGATTCTTTGCCAACTACTTTATCATTAACCTCCCCTGATCAGTTTCAACTGAAATAAAGTATGCTCCCTGACTTAAAAAACAAGGTATTTATAAAATAGTTCTTTTTTCCTGATCTTTCCGGAATAAATGGTCCCCACTTCTTCTCCTGCAATTTCTCCTGTAATGTTAAAAAATTTTATTATTCCTGACATTGTTTTCAAGCGCATGTTCCCCAAAGCATTACAACAGCACCGGCAAGCCCGGTACATAATATAGCGCAATGGGAAGAGATTCAGACGCTTACTATAAAAGGTAACTATTTTTTTTAAGTTAATTGAGTTTGTTTTATTCGGATATCCACATTAAATACAATTTATTAACTTCTTCCTTTCGTAAAATTTACTTCCTCTTTTCTTTTATAACAATCAATTAATAATGAGGTAAAGGAGCCATATGGTTTTTAGTCTAGGTTTGCTTCCATAAATAATAACAGAAATCAAGGTATTAACAAGTATTGACTATTAAACAATACATAACGATTTGATCAATTTATGAAAAACGTTTTACTAATTGGAGTTGCCACATTATTTGGCTTTTCATTGCAGGCACAAAATATTTTATCGGATCTATCAAAGATCACCGGTAGTACTAATTCTATTCCATCCGGCTCAACAAACAGTTCGCAAGCGTCTTATTTATTGCCTGTAATAACTGATGCCGCTTTTACTTCTATACTCACCGCTGGTGATGTGGCAGGAGGATATAAAATGTGTGGTACACCAGATGGGATAGGAGCATTTGATAATGGAAATGGTACATTTACCATCCTAATGAACCATGAATTTGGAAACACTGCCGGTGTTGCCCGGGCACATGGATCCAAAGGTTCATTTGTTTCCAAATGGATCGTTAACAAATCCGATCTTTCTGTGGTTAGCGGTTCTGATCTGATTCAAACCGTTAAACTTTGGAACGGCAGCGGATATACTTCTTACAATGCATCCAATCCTTCATCTTTAACTGCGCTTAACCGTTTCTGTTCTGCCGATCTGCCTGCTGTGTCGGCTTTCTATAACAGCTCAACCGGACTGGGTACACAAGCACGCATCTTTATGAATGGAGAAGAATCAGGAAATGAAGGTCGTGCCTTTGCACACATTGCTACCGGGCCAGAAGCCGGAACATCTTATGAACTACCTTATCTGGGAAAATTTTCCTGGGAAAATTCGGTGGCCTGTCCTTTTTCAGGAAACAAAACCATTGTTGCCGGAATGGATGATTCCACACCAGGACAAGTTTATTTTTACATCGGTACTAAAACCAATTCCGGTACCGATATCGATAAAGCCGGACTAAGCAACGGTAAATTATTCGGTATCGCTGTTACCGGGCTCACTACAGAAACAAATGCATCGGTGCCTGCTCCCAATTCGCCATTTACATTGGCTGATCTTGGACAGGTACAAAATAAAACCGGAGCTGCTATCAACTCCAGTAGCAATAACCTAGGAGTGACTACTTTCCTGCGTCCGGAGGATGGTGCATGGGATCCTGCACATCCCGGAGATTTTTACTTTGCAACAACAAATGCATTCAACAGTCCATCCAGATTATGGAAAGTACAGTTCACAGACATCAATAATCCCGAACTGGGTGGAACCATCACTGCTGTACTAAATGGAACAGAAGGACAACAAATGTTAGACAATTTGACCATCGATAATTCAGGACATATTTTATTGGTAGAAGATGTGGGGGGAAATGCACATATCGGAAAGGTATGGCAATACACCATTGCCACTGATGAACTTAAACAAGTAGGTGCACATGATCCTACACGTTTCTTGAATGGTGCACCTAATTTTTTAACACAAGACGAAGAAGCATCCGGTGTGCTGGATGTGCAAAGCATCCTGGGACCTGGAATGTTCCTTATTGATGTACAGGCACATTATGGAATCAGCGGGGAAGTTGTAGAAGGTGGACAATTACTTGCTTATTATAATCCTGATTCGTATGCTTCCAATCCTGAAATTGCCGTTAAAGGGAATAATGTAAACATCACAGATGGCGATATGACGCCTTCAGTTGTTGACAGTACTCATTTTGGAATTGTAACAATTGGACAACCACGTACACGATCATTCATTATTCAAAATACAGGTACTGGTGATTTACTTATATCCGGCATTAATTTCTCCGGAACCAATGCAGATGAATTTTCATTGGTGGGTACTGTTCCTGCAACCATTGCAGCAGGAGGAACGGCAACTATCTTTGTACGTTTTAATCCAACATCCATCGCTAACCGTACAGCTATCATTAGAATCAATAATAATGATTTAGATGAGAGCATTTTTGATTTTATGATCAGTGGGACAGCTACCGATCAAATTACTGCTAACAGCAGCTCGCAGCCACCATATTTATTACCCACTATACCAGGTGCAACCTTTACTTCCATGCTCACCGCTGGTGATGTGGCAGGAGGATATAAAATGTGTGGTACACCAGATGGGATAGGAGCATTTGATAATGGAAATGGTACATTTACCATCCTAATGAACCATGAATTTGGAAACACTGCCGGTGTTGCCCGGGCACATGGATCCAAAGGTTCATTTGTTTCCAAATGGATCGTTAACAAATCCGATCTTTCTGTGGTTAGCGGTTCTGATCTGATTCAAACCGTTAAACTTTGGAACGGCAGCGGATATACTTCTTACAATGCATCCAATCCTTCATCTTTAACTGCGCTTAACCGTTTCTGTTCTGCCGATCTGCCTGCTGTGTCGGCTTTCTATAACAGCTCAACCGGACTGGGTACACAAGCACGCATCTTTATGAATGGAGAAGAATCAGGAAATGAAGGTCGTGCCTTTGCACACATTGCTACCGGGCCAGAAGCCGGAACATCTTATGAACTACCTTATCTGGGAAAATTTTCCTGGGAAAATTCGGTGGCCTGTCCTTTTTCAGGAAACAAAACCATTGTTGCCGGAATGGATGATTCCACACCAGGACAAGTTTATTTTTACATCGGTACTAAAACCAATTCCGGTACCGATATCGATAAAGCCGGACTAAGCAACGGTAAATTATTCGGTATCGCTGTTACCGGGCTCACTACAGAAACAAATGCATCGGTGCCTGCTCCCAATTCGCCATTTACATTGGCTGATCTTGGACAGGTACAAAATAAAACCGGAGCTGCTATCAACTCCAGTAGCAATAACCTAGGAGTGACTACTTTCCTGCGTCCGGAGGATGGTGCATGGGATCCTGCACATCCCGGAGATTTTTACTTTGCAACAACAAATGCATTCAACAGTCCATCCAGATTATGGAAAGTACAGTTCACAGACATCAATAATCCCGAACTGGGTGGAACCATCACTGCTGTACTAAATGGAACAGAAGGACAACAAATGTTAGACAATTTGACCATCGATAATTCAGGACATATTTTATTGGTAGAAGATGTGGGGGGAAATGCACATATCGGAAAGGTATGGCAATACACCATTGCCACTGATGAACTTAAACAAGTAGGTGCACATGATCCTACACGTTTCTTGAATGGTGCACCTAATTTTTTAACACAAGACGAAGAAGCATCCGGTGTGCTGGATGTGCAAAGCATCCTGGGACCTGGAATGTTCCTTATTGATGTACAGGCACATTATGGAATCAGCGGGGAAGTTGTAGAAGGTGGACAATTACTTGCTTATTACAACCCTGACTCCTATAATGCCACACCTCTGGTGTATGATGTAACCGGCGGCGGTTCTTTTTGTGCAGGAGATACAGCAGGTTTAGCCATCGGATTGAGTCATTCCCAAATAAATGTAAATTATCAATTAATAAAAGATGGCAATGTACCCATCGGTTCACCGGTAGCTGGTACAGGTACTTCCATTTTATTTGAAAATCAAACAGGAGCCGGTACGTACACTGTAATTGCTATAGGCACGGTTAGCAACGATACTATAAACATGAACGATTCTGCAACCATATTCATTAATCCTCTTCCTGCTGTTAACGTAACAGTTGCAGGAGATACAAATATCTGTGCTGCAGACTCCGTAATGCTGACAGCCACTGGAAGTGTTGGTTCAACATATGCATGGTCAAATGGAGAGACGACACAAACAATAGTTGTTGATACTGCAGGAACATACAGTGTTATTCTGACCGATGTGAATGGTTGTTCATCTATAGCTTCTACACCTGTAACAATAACAACGTTCACAGTGCCAGAAGACTTTAACAATGATGGCGTGGTAAGCAGTTCCGACTTAAGTATTTTGTTAGCCTCTTTCGGAATGACTTGTACTTGTCCTTCCGACTTAAATCAGGATGGAAAGGTAACAACCATCGATTTAAATAAGTTCATATCCGTATTTGGCAGTACTTGCAGCGGATTAGTGACACCCTTATTACCACCTTTTCAACAAGACTAAAATAATGCCTGGTTAACCATAAAAACGATTGCTCCTCTTACATAATCAGGAGCAATCGTTTTATAAAGGAAAATCTGTTTATTAATATTAATTTTTTATAATTCTGTCTTTCAGAAACTGGTTCACTTCTTTAAAATAAACTTCTGCATTGTCTAACCATCCATAATGGATACAATGCTCCATTAAAACGATTTTGGAATTACTCAACACGGCATGTGCTCTTTCAGCAGTTTCAGCTTTAATAATATCTTCTTTTCCTTGAATAATCAAAACCGGCTTCTTAAACTCTTTCAATTTCTCTGAGCAATCAAAATTGATTTTTTGAAGATCTTCCCATATCAATTGATTAATTGTCCCATTTCCTTGCGTTAGCCGCTCTGCAATAATTGGAATAAATTTCCGGTCCAGCACATACGCTGGTGCTAAGTTTCTCCCTCTTCCAAGCCTTGCAAAATGGCTGGTATCTCCATTATCAATTTTACTGGTCCAGAAATGTACTGAATCCAATTCTATCCGGCTTAGTTTTGAATTAATGGATGCACTCACATAATTCAGCAGGCCCAGATCAATTCCACCGGAAGATGATAAAATCATTGTCTTAATACGATTCGGGTATAGCGTTGCATAATAAGATGCCACCATTCCTCCGAATGAATGACCAAGGACTGACCATTCTTCAATATGAAGCTCTTTACGCAGACTTTCTATATCATCTATCATTTTTTTCATATTCACCGTAGATGTATCCAACAATTTTAGAATGGATTTACCCGTGCCTCTTTGATCATAAATGATGGTCCTGCTATTTTTCGAAAGTATGAGCGCTAAATTCTCAAACCCATCACTGTTCATCCCTGGTCCACCATTAACAATTAACAGTGGCGAACCACTTCCAAATGTCTTATAATGAATACCTGTACCATCCGGACTGATAGCAAAACCTTCATTTTTTGTATTACAACCATAAGCACAAATGGTAATAAATAATGTAAGAACTGTTTGGTACTTTTTATTCATGACGTTATTTATTTATGTACGTTCATTATAATAAGGTTCAGAGAAGTGCTTTCTGCATTTAAAACTTCATTCTGAATATTGGAAAGAAGAGCAAGTGCAGCAGCAACTGGCTGATTGTTGAACATATTTGCTGTCCATTGCTGATCTTCATTTATCTGCATTCGTGAATTTAATCCGGTTTTAGTACCAAAATCTCCATATTCCTCAATTACCTGCTCATTAATCTGCAACTTTATCAATTCATTTTTTAAAAAAATCTTGTATCCGGTTAAGTTCTTTAGCAGTTCCTTCCCAAATTCACTTTCCGCTCCAAGATAATAAGTAGCAGCTTCCATATTATCCAAAGAATTTATATTCCAATGATTTTGAAAAGCAATGGTATCAAACTCTACGTTATTTATCAGGATTCTTTTGAGCTGCTCCACATAGTCAATCATCCCTAGTGATTGATCATGAATATTCATAGCTACATCCTTACTGCTTTCTATACTGTCTGTTGCTTCTTTTATTTTATTTAAAACAGAATTGTTATGTTTTTTTAAACTTTCATTTGCACGCAGCATTGCATCCTCTATTTTCAAAAAATTCAAAATTATATTTCTGCTTGGCCGGTCAGACCAGAATACAAAAAAAATACTACATAAAATGGCGACCAGAACCATTCTCCAAAATTCACTGAATTTTCTGTCATACTCTTTAAACTGTTGAACAATATACAGAATAAGTGTTGGGAAAATAAAAAGAAATGT
>CAZMRM010000085.1:0-11324 GCA_964568515.1 uncultured Chitinophaga sp.
CCTTGCTGGACAGGTAATAGGATTGGGGGGAAGCACAGGGCATTCTACCGGATCTCATCTTCACTTTGAACTAAGATTTAAAGGTGTACCCATTAATCCTAAATATTTGATTTCCTTTTCGGGACAAAACCTCGTAAGTAAAGAGATCACCATTAAAAAAACAAAATGGGGGTTGGCAGCGTATCCAACAAACATCAAAGTATACATCGTTCAAAAAGGAGATACAGTATCAGGCATTGCTAAGCACTTTGCCACAACAACAAATTCAATAAAGGAAATTAACGGATTGCCTTATAAAACAAGGCTTAAGGTAGGTCAGGCAATAAATGTGGCACAATAAAAAATAAACCTAAGAAAACATAATTAATTAATTTAATCAGGAATTCTTAAGTTTATTTAAGCATCTGATAAAGGCGTCGCGCATGCCTTCGTATTGAGATTCTCTTCCAGGATTCTTAGCTGCATGTGCCTCATTGATTGCAGTGTTTACATGAGAGATTTGACTATTTAGCCAACCTACTACTTCTTGTATTTGTTCTGAACTCATGGGAATTATGTTTGAAAACGTTATTTATTACGCGTGTTAATTTAAATTGGTTTCATAAAATTTTAGAATTGCCCGATTTTTAACTTTGTAAACTGCATATGAGCTTGTTTATTCAGCAATTAAAGCTACAATTACGTGAGCCATTACCTGGTAAACAGGCACAACTGTCAATGGTTTCAGAAAAGGTTATAGCATTACGAAAAGAAAACTCACAAAATAATTCGACCCGTAAAAGTGCTGTTCTTATTTTATTATATCCTTTTCAGAATGGAATATTCACTGTTTTAATTGAAAGGTCAATTTATACAGGGGTTCATAGTGGTCAAATTGCATTTCCGGGAGGAAGAGCAGAAGAAAAGGATCCGGATCTGAAATATACAGCTCTGCGGGAGACATACGAAGAAGTGGGTATTCCAGCCGAACAAATCCAAATTATTGGTAATTTAACGGATGTTTATATACAGCCAAGCAATTTTCTGGTAACTCCTTATATCGGATATTTACCTCATTCTCCCGATTTTAAACTAAATCCCAGGGAGGTACAAAATATAATCCGGTTGGATGTTTTAAATACGGAAAGAATAATAAAATCAAGTAAAAAGATCATGTATAGCAACGGCTTATCTTTGCATACCCCTTTTTATGATGTCGATGGTCATACGATTTGGGGGGCTACAGCTATGATGATGAGCGAATTTATAGCCATTATTGAAAAAACCAAAATAAAGCTTGGAGAAGGAAGAAATAACGCTATTTCTTTTTAAAATCAGCCAATACATTATCGAAACATAAGTAATAGTTACCTTTTGTCAGATTAGAAATATCCAGATTATCCCCAAATCCGCGTTTTACAATGTTGCCGTAAGCATCATATACTTCAAATAGTGTCTCACCTGAAAACTGAATAGCAGAATTCTGTTTATTGACAATATAAGTCGGTTGTTTTACAGTAGAATTAAATGTTACATTATTGGATAATCTCAGTGCGCCATATCCTTTTTGTTTTACTCGGAATTTATTTTCACCCGAATGTGCCGTTGTTTGGAAAGAGTAATTATTAAGTGTTGGTAGTCCGGATCCCTGAACTTCACCCACGGGTATCCATTTGTTCCATCTGAATTGTTCAACTATAAAAGGTAATGAACCCGTTTCGCTGGTAGTACTCCAATTTAAAAGGCCTTTATTATCAATGGATATATTTACCACATCAAATGTTGCTTTTGGCTTTATATCCTCCAGATTCAGTATTTTGGGCATACAGTCATCTTTGTATAAAATCTCAACAACAATCGGAGTTCCCGGTTTTATATCGGATGCTGCAAAATCAATTTCAAAAGCACTGGAGTTTAATTCATCCGGGGAGACTTTACCATTGATCCTAATCTCATAAGTGCAAAACCCAACACCATTGGCGGCATAACCGTTTTGTACAAATAAATTTTTGGATTGATACTTCCCTTCCAGGATTAAAATCCCCCCAAAGCTTTGGGCTGATAATAAAAACAACATTCCTAAAAAAATGAACAGTTTTTTCATGTGTTTAAGATAAAGATTTGGGTATATCTTCAAATTTAAAAAAAATATATCAGAAATCAAACAAAGAAGGCTAAAACAGATGTTTTAGTTTTACAACCCCATAGAGCGCGAAAAAAACAAAAACTATAAAAATTAAAACTTTGTAGCTGCCTTTAAAAAAATGTGTGTTTTGTGATTTATCCCTTTTGTAGGCCAATGAAATTCCCACTACAAAACAAACAAAAAATAAAAGCGCAAAGATGAGTTGACCTTTTGAAAACATGAACTGTGAATTGGAAGTACAAAAATATCCCAAAAAAATCAATATTCCATAAGAATTAAATAAAATGCTGTGAGAATGTTAATTTTGCATTAAAATGAAGCAAATGCTCAACAACCGATTTTACCTTTTTATATTTTTATTCAGCTTCAGTTTTGGAGAGGTATATGCTTCAAAAATAAAGAAAGCGTATGAAGCACTTTCTGTTTATGATTATTTCAAAGCAAAATCGCTTTTTGAAAAAAAAATAAAAAAACAACCAATCCCTGCAGCTTATGGTTTAAGCATTATTTACAGCCGATCAGATAATCCATTTACCAACATAGACTCCGCCAATAAATTCATTCTTTTGTGTGAACAGCAGTATCTGCATTTAAAACAAAAAGATGAATATCTTCCTTTTAAAATTTCTGAGAGATCAATTGACTCCATGAAAGTTTTGATAACACGTCATGCATTTGAGCTATATAAAAATAAAAACAATATTGATGAATGGAATAGGTTTATTAACGCATATGTAGTGTCTCCTTTTTGCTTTGAGGCAATCAATCTGAGGGATAGCCTTATATTTAATATCGTTAAACAAAAAAATACATTTAAATCCTATGATGAATTTTTAAAATCATACCCGTATTCGATTTATCAGGAAGAAGCAGAAGCCAGGTACGAATTAACTCTTTTTCAAGCTTCCACTTCAGGGAATACAATAAAAGAATACGAAACTTTCTTAGTCCAGTATCCTAATAGTCCATTTAAGGAAGACGCAGAAAATGCAATTTATAAGTTATCTGTTGTTCATGGAACCATTCCTGAGTATTACGATTTTATTAAAAAATATCCCGAAAATCATCAGGTAGGTACAGCTTGGAGAGCTATCTATTCGCTTTATACAGTCAACTATAATCCATCAGTCATAGAAAATTTTATTAAAGCATTTCCTGATTATCCATTCAAAGAAACAATAAATATTGATCTGATTCTTTCTGGAAAAAAAATGTATGCTGTTCGGGAAAATGCAAAATGGGGATTTATAGACAGTAGTGGAAACGATGTGATATTATGCAATTATGAATGGGTGGATCGTTTTTCGGAAGGGCTTGCGGAATGCGGACTTTATGAAAAATCAGGATTTATTGATAAAACAGGAAAAATAGTGATCCCTTTTATTTATGATGAAGTAGAGCCTTTTCAAAATGGAATCTCAATATGTAAACAAAATGACCGATATGGTATTATTGATAAAAATGGTAAGACCGTGTTACCGTTTGATTATAATGAAATATTAAGTTATTCAGAAGGGCTTGCTGTGGTGAGTAAAGATGATAAGTATGGATATATTAATGAAACAGGTAAATTGGTAATTCCTATTATTTTTACGAAAGCAGGAAATTTTACAGAAGGAAGGGCTTCGGTGGAAAATGATGGACAAGAAGGCTTTATTAATACAAGTGGCAGGATAGTGATTCCTTGTAAGTATGAATGGGTAAGTAATTTTAAGGATGGGGTCGCCATTGTTAAGTCTATGGGTAAATTTGGTGTTATTAATAGAAATTCTACTGTTCTTATACCCTGTGAATACGATCTGTTAGGTGAATTTTCCGAGAATCGTATTATGGTTGTTAAAGATAAGAAATATGGTTTTGCCGATCGAACAGGTAAAATCATTATTCCATTGATTTATGAGTATGGAGAAAACTTAAAGCAAATCATCACTTTCAAAAACGGTCTTGCTGTTTTCAGGAAAAAGAAGAAAGAAGGATTGATAGATACTTTGGGTAATGTGATTGTTGCAAATACTTTTGAAAGAATACAGGTATTTAATGAAAAACTGGCACCTGTACAAAAAAACGGAAAATGGGGATATATTGAAGAATCAGGAAAAGTGAAGATTCCATTTACCTTTCAATCGGCTGGTAGTTTTAACAGGGGGTTGGCCAGTATTTCCAGAAAAAGCAAATTCGGATTTATTAATGCAGCAGGTAAAGTTGTAATTAACCTTCTCTATGATGAAGTTAGTGATTTTGGTGTTTTTGGAGAGTCCTGGAGTCTGGTCACAATTAATAATAAATCAGGGCTTATCGATAGATCGGGGAATGAAGTTGTTCCTTGTGAAATGGATGATATACAATTAGAAGACGATCATTTGCTGAAATTAGAAAGAGATGGTAAAATAGCTTATTATGATTTCAATAAGGGCAGTTATTTATGGAAGGAGGAGGGTTTTTAAAATCAGATTCTCAGTTTTTGCCCTGGTCTTAATATTGTTTTGACCTTCAGTTTGTTTTTTTGAGTAAGTGACTTCACAGTAGTGTGATGTTTTTTTGCAATGCCGGAAAGCGTATCTCCTTTTTTTACAACATACACGCTGCTTTTAAGTTTATGTACTTCTTCAAAATAATTGAAAGTAGATTTACTTAAACAAAACGTATCGGAGATAAGTTTTTTATTTTCAAAAGAAATCATTTCTGTAGGATTAATAGGTTGTCCCAAATACCGCACTTCAAAATGCAAGTGGCTTCCTCTGGAGCGCCCTGTATTGCCACCCAGACCTATTGATTGCCCAGCATATACTGTCTGATCAATTTCAACATTTATTTTTGACAAGTGTGCATAATAGGTTTCCAATCCATTGTTATGACGAATCACAATAACGTTTCCATAGCTAACACTTTTTTTTGCGATCCTTACTTTTCCATCAAAGGCAGCCACTACTTCATCACCTGTTTCAAGATCGATATCAATTCCATAATGAAATCTTTTCTTGCGAGGTCCGAAACTGGAAGTAACATTTCCTAAAAAAGGATGGACATAGCCGCATCCTCCTTCATCACAAAGTGCTAATTCACGTGGACTGTCATTGAGGGACTTAACATTGAATTTTGGAAAATGAATATTTACGGTGTCCCAGGCAGTGTATAAATCATATGCAGGGAATATACTGACAGAGTCCGAAAACTCTTCCAGTTCTTCTTCATTTATTACAAATGGAACAGTATCCGGTGTGGCTGTACGGTTGGTATCTGTAACAGTAGCATAAATAAACGGGACAGGAGCAGCATTAGCTTTGATTAAGCTTAAAAGAAGAAAAGCACAGAAGAAAAAAAATAATTTATTCATTCGTTAAACTTTTAACGGGCTATCTCATTGATAACGCAATTCGGTGGTTTTTAATGAGAGCTCTCCATATAAAATAAAAAAATCCAGTGCTTTGGATTTTTTTCAATTGTTACAAAAATGCATATTTATTTTAACAGATGCAAATATACATTTGTTAAATGCTGTTAAACAGTCTTAACATGTTTTAATACGATCAACCGAAAAATAATGTTTCATTTAATGTGATGCTGTGAATTTAGCTTCCATGAAGCAAGTTCTTTTCATCTCAATATGTATATTTGTGTTTCTTAAAAATTTAACACTATATGAAAACAGCAGAAATAATAACAGACAAAGGAACCATGAAAGTGGAGTTTTTTGAATCCGATGCGCCAGGTACAGTAAAAAATTTTATTGATCTTGCGAAGAAAGGATTTTATGATGGTTTAACATTTCATAGGGTAATACCTGGATTTGTGGTGCAGGGTGGTTGTCCCAAAGGGACTGGTACCGGCGGGCCCGGATACACTATTAAATGTGAATTAGAAGGTAATAATCAGTTCCATGACAAAGGAGTTCTTTCGATGGCACATGCAGGAAGGGATACAGGAGGCTCTCAGTTTTTTATAGTAATGAGCAGAGCACAAACAGCACATCTGGACAGGAAACATACCTGTTTTGGTAAAGTAGTAGAAGGTCTTCCGATAATTGACCAGATCAAGCAAGGAGATGTAATTCAGAAAATTGTTGTACACGAAAACTAATTTTACCCGTTAAAAGGTCAAAATATGCCACTTGTGTAAAAAATACGGTACACACTCGAAACCTGCGTAACTTTATTTTGAAAGTTTACCATGCGCAATTCGATGTGGTGGATAATCAAAAGGGAATAGACGTAGCAGCTATTCCCTTATTTCTTCTTATTAAAACATTTATTTCATGAAACGCATCCTTCTAAACCTGATAGCCGTTAGTTTTTTCACGATTTCTTCTTTTTCTCAAGAGCAGTATCATTTTTTGCTGGATCTGACCGATTGTAAGAATGATAAGTTAAACGTGGAATTAATATCACCAACCATTAACGCCAAAGAAATAATTTACAGGCTTCCTAAAATGGTTCCAGGTACATATGATATTTATAATTATGGAAGACTTGTTTCTGATTTTAATGCATTTGACAGTAATGGTCGTGAGCTAAATGTTGAGCGTATTGATAAAAACAGCTGGAAAATATTTAATGCAGAAGGATTGAAAAAAATTACCTATAAGGTGGAAGACAGTTGGGATGAGGCTACAAAGAAGGATGATGAGTTTATATTTGAACCGGCAGGAAGTAATTTCGAAGAAGGTAAAAATTTTGTTCTGAATAACCATTGCATTTTTGGTTATTTCGATGGGATGACCCATACACCTTTTGAGATTAAAATAAAACATCCGGCTGGCTTTTATGGAGCAACAAGCTTGACAGATGCAAGCTATACGAATGACGTGGATACTTTTCATGCACCTGATTATATGCAGTTGCAAGATGCTCCTTTAATGTATTGCCAACCGGATACAACCATTTTAAATGTAGGTGGAGCGAAAATAATCATTTCTGTATATTCTCCGAGTAAAGCGGTAAGCTCTAAGTTTATCGGAGAAAAAATCAATGAAATATTGATAGCACAACAGGCTTATTTAGGAGGTACATTACCAATAGAAAAATATGCATATCTTATTTATTTGACTCCGGGAAGAGGTGGATCGGGAAGAAGTGGTGCGCTTGAACACTCCTATTCTTCTATGTATTTTTTACCGGAAATGGAGCCGGATCAGATTGCTCAATTAATTAAAGATGTTTCTGCTCATGAGTTTTTTCACATTGTAACTCCTTTAAGTATTCATGCTGAACAAATCGGTGATTTTGATTATGCGAACCCGCAAATGTCGGAGCACCTTTGGCTATATGAAGGAACTACTGAATATGCCGCTGGGTTAGTGCAGGTAAAGTATGGAAAGATGAGTCCGGTAGATTATCTTAAAGTAATTGATACTAAAATAAAAAGAGCGAAAGGATATAATGATTCATTACCTTTTACAGTGATGAGTAAAGGCTGTTTGGATATTCATAAAGAACAATATGGAAACGTTTATCAAAAAGGTGCTTTAATCGGTTTGTGTCTGGATTTAAAATTACGTTACCTTTCAAAAGGTGAGTACGGATTACAAGAATTAATGAAAGACCTCGCAAAAACATATGGTAAAAATAAATCTTTTAAGGATGAGGAACTATTTGACAAGATTGTGTCATTAACGTATCCGGAGATTGGAGATTTTTTTAAAAAACACGTTGCCGGTTCGGAGCCATTGCCTTTAAGAGAGGTCCTTGACCTTGCCGGAGTTGAATTTGGTGTTTTGGGACCAAGGGAAAAAGAAATTACTTTTGGAGGAGTTGCTGTAGGTTTAAATGAAGTAAATAACAGGTTAGTAATTGTTAGCACTGCCGAAATGGACGATTTTGGAAAAGCGATTGGATATAAAGAAGGCGATGAATTCGTGAAATTCAATGGAAAGAAAATAAAACTGGACAATGCCCAGGTAGTAATAACCAACTTTTTTAAAAATTCGAAAGAAGGAGATGTGTTGAAAGTGGTGGTTGCACGTAAAAAGCTGGAAAATGGTAAAATAAAAAAAGTGAAATTAAAATCAAAGATTTTCCCTGTTATACCTGTTAAACAGCCACAATTAATGTTGAGCCCATCACCAACGTCAGAGCAAATGCAAGTGCGTAATTCCTGGATAGGAAAACATTAAACAGTTTAAACATGAGCAAAAAAGGCCTGTATTGGATTTGTCAGATTGGCGGATGGCTATTTTTTGTATTGTTGCAAAGCTTATTCTATAAATTGAGTGATGTATTCAATTCAAATCTGGCAACAAGCCAATTGATGGTTTCTGTTTTTGGAATTGTTCTTTCTCATATTTATAGAAACATTATTGTATATTTTCATTGGCTGAGAAAAAGTATACTCTCTATTATTGCAAGAGTGTTTATTGCTATAGTTGTTTTGGCTACTATACATGAGTATGCACAATACGGTGTGGAATCATTGTTAAATATTTCCGGGAACAAACATCGTTATAATTTAGTCATAGTCGGAAATATAATTAATCTGGCTTTTGTTTATTTCTTTTGGTCACTGATTTATTTCTTGTTTTATTTTATTCAGAACTATAAAAAAGCAGAAATTGAGAATCTGAAATGGGAAGCATCGATTAATGAAATAGAATTAAATAAATTAAAATCCCAGTTAAATCCTCATTTTATTTTTAATGCAATGAACAGTATCCGTGCATTGGTTGATGAGAATCCTGCAAAATCAAAAGATGCGATCACCCAATTATCCAATATTTTGAGAAATACGTTACAAATGGGTAAAAACAAAGTCATTTCTTTTGAAGAGGAGATGAGAGTAGTGACCGATTATCTTGCATTGGAATCTATACGGTATGAGGAGCGTTTAAAAACCAATGTACAGATTGACCCTTTAAGTCTTCATTTTTCGGTTCCTCCTTTAATGTTGCAAACGCTTGTTGAAAACGCAATTAAACATGGCATATCTAAACTTACAAATGGAGGATTAGTAGAAATAATAACCAAAGTGAAGGATAATGTTTTATTTATCACCATAAGAAATAGTGGTCAATTAAAAGAAAATACAGAAGAAGATACTGGCTTTGGGCTTAAAAACACATTGCAACGGTTACAATTATTGTATAGTGATTCGGCCGTTTTAAAAATAAGTAACGAAAGTGATTCAATGGTATTAACCGAATTGCAGATCCCCAAGCAATTGATAAACAATGGAACAGCAGCAAGAGCTGCAATAAATAATCAATAATAAAAATTAATATACTCATTCATGAAAGCGATACTAATTGATGATGAACGTTTGGCTCGCCAGGAGTTAAGGAATCTTTTGGCACCTTACAGTGAAATACAAATTGTAGGTGAAGCAAATAATGCAGAAACAGCAATGGAAAGCATCAAACAACTGAAGCCGGATATTATTTTTTTGGATATTCAAATGCCTGGTAAAAATGGTTTTGAATTATTGGAAGAGGTAAGTGGAGTCCCGGAGGTTGTATTTGTAACAGCTTATGATGAGTATGCAATCCGGGCATTTGAAATTAATGCTTTGGATTATTTGTTAAAACCCGTACAGGCAAGTCGTTTGGCTGAAACGGTTAAAAAAATTTTAAACAAAGACACACATGATAGGATTGATCAAAAAGAGCAGACGCATTCGTTGCATGATGATGATCAGGTGTTTGTTAAAGATGGCGAAAAATGCTGGTTTGTAAAACTATCGGACATTCGTTTATTTGAATCAGAAGGAAACTATGTACGTGTTTATTTCGATAAAAACCGTCCTTTGATCTTACGTTCTTTAAATAACCTGGATGAACGTTTAAACAACCGTACATTTTTCAGGGCCAGCAGAAAACACATTATTAATTTGAAATGGGTAGAAAGTATTGAAAATTGGTTCAATGGCGGTCTTATGGTAAAATTAAGAAATGGCGAACAAGTCGAAATATCCAGAAGACAAGCAGCTAAATTAAAAGATATTATGAGTTTGTAGGGAAATTAAAATTCTTCTATGTCTTCTGAATCTTCAAAGTAAATTTCATAGGGAGAAGCAATGAAAGCGGCAAATAAAATTCCTGTAATTGTTATTGCAACCGATATTGCCGGTAAATTTTCTAAAATTAGGTTCATAAGCTGTTTTTATTACAAAGTACAGCCAAGTAAATTAGGAAATTGTGAAGAAGATATTACTAAATTAAAGACAGTAAATTAAAGCTGTGTTATGAAAATAACCTGCTTTTATAAAGTATCTAAGCTCTAAATCCGGGTAAGCGTCCGTTTATCAATGGTTTTAAAAATGATCTTTGCTTTCAATCTTTAAATTTTTCCAATTTAATTCTTCTTCCTGATTTATTTTTTTCAATGAATCGGAAAGCCCTTTATTTAATTTGCTCAGATCCGGTTTGCCCGCATTTATCCATGCTGTATACCAATAACTGCCAATAGTGAGGATCGCTGACCTCATTCTTCGTTCTACCATTCCATTCAATAATAAATGATAATCGTTGGTGTATTCTTCTGAATAAACTTTCATTGTTACATTCCCACGTGTTTCAAAACTATATTTTTTATCAGGATCGTAAGAATTATTTAATTTTTTTTCAAAGCTTAGCACAGAATCTACCGCTGAATGACTTTCTTTTAAGATTTGCCAGATATTTTTATTGATATTATCCAGGTAGCGTGCTCGTCCTGTCCAATAATCAAATGTAGCAGCTTTTAACTCGGGAATACGTGATTCCCAGAAACCGTGAATTCCTTTTTGATTGGTTAATTGGCCATTGTAGTTTTCTGTTGTATGTAAGGGTACGTGTGCATCAGCAATGTAGTGGCCAAGATCGGCACTGTAATGAAGTATAAGGTCAAGGTTTTCTGATCTGAATGCTTCTGTTAAACGGTGCATCGTTTTTTCAATGTGCCAGGGAAGTATACCATACGACTTTAGCGTATCTTCTGAATATTTTATTGTTGCATTTTTCCAGCTATGAGGAATGGAATCAATGGCATGACTGCCATAATGATCCAGGTCAATGTAATGTTTTGGAGCTTCTTCTTCATTTGTATACCTTCTTTTATCGGGATCAACGGCATGTTGTGAGATATACTCAATGTGTTGTTTGTAGAAACCAATCATACCATCCGGTAAAATAAAAACGGCCATGCGATTAATTTTTTGGTGAGCAAAGAAACCCCAGGAATAAACCGGAGAAGGAGAAAAAAAGAGGATGGGTATAAGTAGCAGAATAAAAAGA
>CAZMRM010000086.1:0-11306 GCA_964568515.1 uncultured Chitinophaga sp.
ACTATTGGCGATATAGCCCTGTAATGAATGTGACTAATGTAGGGGAAAAGATGATGTTCCACCTGGTAATTTAATCCGCCTATCATCCAGCCAAATATCCGGCTTTTTCTCGCAAAATTGGCGGTAGTTTGCAATTCGTGTATAGTCCATTCATTTTCGATGACACCTTCCTCAGTAGGAACAGGCTGCTCGGCCTCTTCTACTAAATGAGCCATTTGAAATACAGTAGTCATAAATATACCTGCTGTAAGATGCATGGTCAAAAACCCAAGCAATACAATCCACCAGCTAAAAGGAGCGATTAGTAGCGGCAAGGCAAGAAAGACGGCTAAGTATGCTATTTTTGTTATTGTTAATTTAATCATTTCTTTCTTTGGAGTAGACCCCTGTTGCCTTGTAATACCCTTTTTATTGTATCTGTATAGTTGTTTAAACTCATTTACTGTCCTCGATAAAGTCATTAAACAATAGAGAAAAAAGGCATAAATGTGCTGGAAACGATGTACTTTTTTAAGCTTTGTTTGTGTAGACAACCGTAACACACCTTTGGGATCAATGTCTTCATCAAATCCTTCAATATTTGTGTACGTATGATGCAAGAGGTTGTGTTGAACTTTCCAGTTAAAGGTATTGCCTCCAATAAAATACATGGATGTGCCAAATAATTTATTTAACCATGTAAAATTGGAAAAAGACCCGTGTACAGCATCGTGCATAACGCTCATACCTATTCCGGCCATGCCTATTCCCATCAGAATCGAGATCGGAAAGATAAGCCAGTTGCTCATAGGAAAAATCAATAATATAACAAATGGTCCAAAATAAAGGGATAACATGGCCAGCGCTTTTAACAGCATGGTCCAATTTCCTTTCTGTGATATTCCTTTATTTTTAAAATAGTCATTCACATTTTTTCTTAAAGTGGCCGTGAATTGCCCTTTATCTTTATTGATAAATTTTAAAGTTTTCATTTTAGTTGGAATTAAGCCTGTGTTGGACAGGACGTGATTAATGATACCGGGAAGAATCTGTTAGAAATAGACGAGAGAATATTGTAACCTTCGTAAAAAAAACCGGAGTATATAGTATATAACTCAAAAAAAGCTAATAAGTTACAATTTACCCAACTAAAAGAAGAATATACAGCTATTTCCCCACTATGACTTGATTTTTGTTTGTGGAATGACTGATGTAGTCATATGGGTCGGTATCCGGTTCAGTTTTTCTTTCTTTTCTTTTTATATATAACAGTGGCGGAAATGAATGTCAGATCAACCAGAGGAACCTTTATCCATTCATCCATAATACTTTCCCTGATCATCAGCGCAGTTGATCCAAACAGGGCAGGTACGGCACCGATATTCATTTGTGAATTGGATGTATAAATGCATTCCAGTCCAATGATAAAATCATCGTCTACCTGAATGTTTTGAGAGGAGAGGTCAATATCATGTACTTCGGTTTTTCCGGTTGTCTTAACAATAATGGGTTCTTTAAGTTGATTTTTTGAACGGATAAGTTTTATGATACCGATTGGAGAAAGTACACGCTTTTGGATTTCACCGGAAAAATAAATATTGACACGGTAAATAGCAGTATCATTTTCTCCCAAACAGGTCTTGAATTGTATGCGGTCAATAAAGGTTTGTCGCCCTCTCTTTATAGAAATCAAATTCCCGATCTCTATTCCTGCCGATTTTTCGCTGATGCCTTTTTCTTTATAACGTTGTATGGATGCAGAATCTTTTTGTTTCAGATTGCTGAGGTTGATACATTTTAAGTCGGCCACATTGGTTGTACCTAGTACTTTGGTTTCATAGTCATTGGGCCGTATATGAATGGTTGCCAGTTGCTGTACATCTTCTGTCATAATAAAAGAGACATGATTCAGACAGTTTTTCTTGAAATCGTCCAAACGCATGACCAGAGGAGAGTATCCGATGGAAGTAATCTGCACGGTATCCGTTTCTTTTTCATTGGTGATGCGCAGTTTAAAATTTCCATTCTCATCACTGATCACACCAAAAGCTTTTGCTGGTATACCAATATTAACATATGGAATACCAGCCTGGTTTTTGTTTTTTACAACACCTGTCAATTCCTGTGATTGGACATGAATTAAAAAACAAAGAAAAAACAGACTGATGCAAGCAGGTTTCATAGTATTAAAATACGGAATTATACATTATTAAATGAAGAAGAGACGAATAGTTGGTGAAAAAGTAACATCATTCTTTTAACTATTTGTTCACATAAGAGCTAGGTTATCAGTTCTGAATTGCAATTGCTATGTATATATCGTCATCTTTTTTATCTTTACTTAGCTCTAAACAAAATAACAACTTGTAACAATTCAAAAACACGATGAATGAATAGTATAATTACAATTCTGCTTATAGTGGCTGGCATCATTGCTTTGCTTTTATTCATTGCTCTTTTCATGAAGAGGGAACATTATGTTAAACGTGAAATTATCATCAATGCACCTCGGCAAAAAGTATTTGACTATTTAAAACTGCTCAAAAATCAAGACAAGTTTAACAAGCATGCAATGGTTGCCCCTGACAGGAAAAGAGAGTTCAAAGGAACAGACGGAACAGTTGGATATATTTATACCTGGAGCGGAAATAAAAATGCCGGTATAGGAGAAAAGGAAATTAAAAACATTATTGAAGGAAAAAGAATTGAAACAGAAATTCGTTTTATAAAGCCAATGACAGCTGTTGCCTATATAATCATGGAAACAGAATCTTTATCCGATAAACAAACCAAAGTATACTGGAGCAATGCTGGTACATTGAAATATCCTATAAACATAATGATACCAATGGTAGAAAAATCAGTTGCGAAAGACATGGATATTAGTTTATCAACTTTGAAAGACATTCTCGAAAAATAGTTACGAAGTTATTAATGTATCCCCCGAATTTTTTCACAATAAGGTAAGACTCACAATTAATAAAAAATCATATGGATCAAAAAATAATTAATCTGTTCGATGAATATACACATACACCATTGACAAGACAAGAGTTCCTGAAACGCCTTGCGAAACTAGCTGGTGGTACTGCTGCTGCCATGATATTACTTCCATTATTGGAATCCAACTATGCCAAAGCGGAAGTAATCCCTGCGGATGATCCAGGTTTAAAAATTGAAATTATTGAATACGAAGGCGATGGTTCGCTTGTCAAAGGCTATCTGGTTCAGCCCAAGAACAGTGTTAAAAAAGGAGCAGTGATTGTCATTCATGAAAACCGTGGATTAACTCCTCACATTAAAGATATTGCAAGACGTGTTGCCAAAGCTGGTTACATTGCTTTGGCTGTCGATGCGTTATCAGTAGCTGGTGGTACTCCGGATAATGAAGAGGAGGCACGTAAACTCATTGGGGAATTGGATCCGCAAAAAAATTTAAACAACTATTTAAAAGGGTTGGACTTTCTCAGAACGTATAAAGAAAGTAATCAAAAAACAGCTGCGATCGGATTTTGCTGGGGCGGAGGATTGGTCAATCAATTAGCTGTGAACGATTCTTTGCTCCATGCAGGCGTTTCCTTTTACGGCAGGCAGCCGGAAACTAAAGATGTTCCCAAGATCAGGGCGCGTATTCAGTTGCATTATGGAGGGCTCGATGATCGCATCAATGCTGGAATACCGGCTTTTGAAGAAGCGCTGAAGGCGGCTAAAACGAGGTATGAATTGTATATTTACGAAGGTGCGCAGCACGCTTTTAATAACGATACAGCACCAACAAGATACAACGAAGCTGCCGCTAAGCTTGCATGGGAACGAACGTTAAAAATATTCAGGGAAACATTGGAGTAACAATGAGATCAGCGTACGACTGGAACACGAAAGCAATCCAGGCGAACGCTGATTTCATACACTTGTCATTATATAAGCATTATTAAATTGGGCGGTGCTGTATGATCAGGAGATTAAGCGTCCGGAATCTCAGGCTCAACCAGTTTTGCCAGTTTTTCCAAAGACTCCTGCCATCCCAAATAACACATTTCCGCTGGGATCGCGGCAGGGATCCCTTCTTGCAGGATATTAATCTCAGTGCCAACGGAAACTTTCTTAAGCCAGACAGAAGTGGTTATTTCTCCCGGCAGATTGGGATCATCGAATGTATCACTATATTTTAAAAATTCATCCGGCTTTATTTCCTTGTATTTTCCTCCAAACGAGTGCCCGTTTCCGGTAGAAAAATTAATAAAAGACATTTTAAAGCCGCCATCTACGCGTACATCCATCTCATGGACCACACATAAAAATCCATAAGGTGGAAGCCAGAATGACATCGCATTGGCATTTGTAAATGCCCGATACACTTTTTCAGGAGTTGCTTTAAGAACCCTGTGAAATTTTACACTATTGCTTGACATGGTTTTTGGTTTTAAATATTTATAATGTAAAGGTACTTGCTTTCCTGTTTTAGTATGATAGTGGTTTGCGTCATTTTTAGGTGTCTTTCCGACTTAGTTGCTGCTTCAAGAGGCATGCTTCGGTTTTATTTTTAATTTTACAAAACTTATTCACTCACAAACGGCTACAAATAATTAACAACGGAATCACTTCGTCAGAAAAAAAAGAATATGTCAATAACAAACGAGTCAGAATTAATCGGAATAAAAAAGGCAAGCGAAGCTGTTGCCTATACGTTGAAAGAAATGAGAAACTTTGCCAAACCGGGTATGACGACAAAGGAATTAGACAACTATGGCGGACAAATCCTTAAGGACATAGGAGCGAAATCAGCACCATATTTGACTTATGGTTTTCCTGGCTGGACGTGCATAAGTATCAATAATGAATTTTGTCACGGTATACCATCTGACAAGAAAATAATTAATGAAGGTGATTTGATTAATGTTGACGTTTCAGCAGAACTGGATGGTTTTTGGTCGGACAACGGAGGGTCATTTGTTATGGGGACGGATGTAAACCAACACCAAAAACTGATTGAGGCTTCAAGGCAGATTTTACACAAAGCAATTCATGCTATAAAAGGTGGGATTCGCATTTCTGACATTGGATTTTTAATTGAAACCGAAGCTAAGAAAAGAGGTTACAAAGTCATCAAAAATTTGACAGGTCACGGTATAGGAAGAAGTCTTCATGAAGAGCCCAGTGAAATAGCTAATTTCAGAGATCGATTTAATCTTACAAGGTTTAAGAAAAATTCCGTAGTTGCTGTTGAAACATTTATTTCAACAACTTCCACCTATGCTGAAACGCTACAGGACGGTTGGACAATGGTAGGTAATAAGGGTGGTTTTATGGCACAACACGAACACACTATTATTGTTACGGACGACAAACCAATTGTACTGACAGAGATGAATGAAATATGGAATTAAGAAAAACGCTACGCCGGACACGCCAGTCAATAGAATAAATTAAACTCCTTATCAACAGATAATTTTTAGCGCAAAAAAGACAGTCGATTGAATACATAAATTATTTTTTTCCTGTCTTTTAAGTATGCGATATTCCCTTTAGCAATGAAGATTTTTTCTGCAATACTATTTCTTTTATTCACCTGTAGGGGTTTTTCTCAAATGAGTATGGATTCCTTACTGAATGAACTATCCAACACGAAAAACTACCAAAGAACTGACTCGATTAAATATATGTCAGCCTACTTTCAACGATTTGAAAGTAGGGACAAGGGTGAATTTTATGACGTTTACCTGGATTCACTTGGAAAATTATCAAGCTACCTGGATTTAGCCATCGTACATAGAATGTTTAATAAACAAGGGAGATTGATGAAAACGATAGGTTATGGTCCTGATGGGACTTATTCATTTTGGGATTTTCCGCCAATTTTAGAAATCGATTATCGAAGTGATACAACCATAGAAACGGATTACAACTATAAGTATAAGTTCCTCTCCAGAAAAACGACAATTAACGATAAGTGGGGAAGAGCCACTGAAATTATTTACGAAGAGGCCAAGGATATTTATTTCGACAGAACTATAAATATCTATAATGATTCGCTGAATGAAGTAACGATCGCTCACTATGATAAAAGCCAGAAGTTGAAAAAGGACAAGAATGGCGTAGCATTTATTTATCGAAAATTTGATTTAAACGGGAAAGATATCATTGAGCAGCGCTTCCTGGACATTCATCGTAAATTAGTTGATGCAACACATGAATTCGATCATACCAGAACCGGGTGTATTTTCTCCATTGTTTACAGGGAATGTAAAAAAGGAGAGTGGGTAACAAATTATTATAATTCTGCAGGAAAAAATATGTGTGAAGAGATTGCTTCCTCACCTGGCGTGATCATATATTCCCATTGATGCCAGAGAGACTCTTAACCACCAAATAGCTTCAGATGCAGCTAGTCTGCCAGTGGTTTTAAGTTACCCATAAAACAATTTACAGAATTAATGGATGGCGAATTGGAATTATTATTTTTATTTCTATCTTAGCAGGAGTTTAATAAAAAATTAGCTAATTCCCTCCATAGTTAATTCATAATCTTGCTAACTATGAAAAATCTTTTCCTTTCTCTTTTTGCATTTTCCTGCTTTGCTGTTGCGGCAAATGCACAGTCTAATTGTAACTCTACGGTGTATAGCCAAGGTAGCGCAACTTATTACACTCTTTTGGATGACGCAGCAGGAACTGCCCGTAGCGGAAATTGTTCGTTCGTAAATAATGATATAAAACCATATTACGGTGCGATGTACACTCCTATTTACGATAATTCAAATTACTGTGGTGTGTGTGTAGAAGTTACCGGAATAAAAGGAACTCAAATTATTCAGATTGTTGACCAATGTCCTTCCTGTCACGTTGATGGAGATATTGATTTATCACCGGCTGCTTTTCAGGCTATTGTCGGGGATCTTAGCATTGGTAAATCAACTATCTCATGGAAAGCAGTTGCTTGTCCGTTAGCAGGTAAAAATATACGTGTATCTACTCAAGGTTCTAACCAGTGGTATGCTAAAGTCATTATTGAACAACATGTCAATAAAATTAAAGCTGTTGAGATCTATAATAGTAGCAGCTGGCAAAGCATGGTTCGTGGAACAGATAATGGATGGACAGCTTCCGGTATAAGTATTCCCGGCAACACACAGGTTAGAATTACCGATATTTTTGATGAACAAGTAGTAGTAGACGGTGTTGAAATTGCAAGCGGTACAAATAAAACGTTTACCGGAACATCTAATTTCAAACCATGTATAACTACTTCTCTTGAAGTTGTAAGTGCGGTAAGAAATATTCAGGTCTATCCTAATCCGGCCAGCGATTTAATCATTATTGATGATGTAGAAGGTATTCAAATGGTTAATGTATATAATATTTTAGGAGAATTGGTAATGACAAAACCAATTAATGCTTCTCAGAATAAATTAATGATGGAGATTTCTACTCTTGAAACAGGAATTTATACGTTGCACTTTATAACCCGTAATAATGTACAAGCAGTAAAAAAAGTCGCGAAGTTATAGTTTGAAAGAATAAAGAATTTTTTCAACAATGCCGCACTTTATGTGCGGCATTGTTTTTATATCTTCAATTTTTATATCTTTTTAAATGACTCTTTCTTTCAAAGATCACGATATCTCCTTCTAATATATCTGCCGCAAAATCAGAAGCGCCATCATTTTCAAAATGGTTTAATCCCCAAGTTTCCATATTTCTATCGTTTAAGTATTTATCATTTAAGCGAAATCATTTTAATATACTGAAGTTGAGATAAAATTCCCGTTACACGCGTTATAGTTTCCTGATTTAATAAGAAATAAATATACCTTACCGGGAAGCAAATTCATTGTATTTCCGCTCCAGGAAAGCGTCTCCTGCTTTTTGATACTCAGGCGAGTTGACAGTAAAATGATCGCCGGGAAAATATTCAAATGCAATGGTTGCGTTTATTTTTTTCATTTCAGAATCCATTGAATGCACCGCATGATTTAAAAGAAAATTATCGGAATTTCCTACTGTTACTCTGATTTTCCCTTCGAGATCGTTTTTTAATTTGTCCCAGTTGTTGATAAGGTAACGTGTAAGATCATAGTTTTTCCAATGATTCACGGTGGTTGTATCAATATGGCCCGTGATTGGATCGCAAATGCTTCTTGGACTTCCATCTTTGTTCTTTTGACTGAACACAGCATCCAGTGAATGCATCTGCTCACCGCGATCAATCACGCGTTCCATACCGTACGCATCTCTCATGTACATTACAGGAAAATAACCCGCCAGGGTTGCAGTAGGTTGTAAGCTACTATCTTTTGAATAGAACATGTTTTTATCCTGGTACAAATTGACATTTAAAAAGTTTCTGAAATCCACAGGATCAGGTGAGCTAGCCCAACATGCAATAAATGTTTTTGGATAATGTGTTTGCAGCCATAAAACTGTCCAGCCACCACTGCTGTGCCCATTCAACAATCGCGCGGCATTACAACGGTATTCTTTTTCGATGGCGGGAATAATTTCATTTACTAATGCGTCTCCCCATGGTCCATTGTTGTCGCTGTTAGCATATACACTATGGCCGAGCGGACAAGCACCATCCAGCACCACACGGATCACAGGCGTTGTATCCAATCTGAAAGAAGGCTTATCATAACCTGACAGACGTTCGCAATCACCTCCATAACCCTGAACTAAATAAAGCACAGGGAATTTTCTGGCAGGCTGGGTATAATATTCTTCCGGTAAATTGATGACTGCTTTCAGAACAATTGATTTGTTATGGAAGCTGCTTAGCAATGCAGATTTTATTTTGATAAGCTTTATCCATTTAGTATCGCTAAATGTGGATGCTTCTATTACTTTATTGCAGGTTAAGGAAAATGATTCATTTCTGTTTTGAGTAAACTTGACTTTAACAGATGTATTGTATAAATTTCCAATCCCATTACCAATTGAACGGCTACCCATATTTTTATCCCATACGGCTTGCGCATAATACTCACCGCGTTCCATATCGGAAAGAGAAACAGGAAAGGAAATGGCTTTGTCATCAAAGACAACCTTTTGATTCGGCTTGATATTTTTTACAGCAATTGAAATACAAGGAAAAGTGCCTATGCCCAGCATACTGCTTTTTGGTGAACGTTCTGTTTTAGATAAATACAAATACACTTTCCCTGAAAAATTTTCCGTTGCAGTATTACTGTAAGTTACCTCAAAGGTCTGTGCTGTTGTGATGCATGTTGTAAGAAAAATAATAAACGCTGTTACAAGGGTGTGGTTGATTTTCATAAAATTTATTTTAGAATAATGATGATAATTTTTTTGATCAATCGTTGTAGCTATTTATTCTCCACCAATGCTGCAAGATGCTTCCATCTGAGTATATTTTTGAGCGCGGAGCTTTAATGTATCGGCTCACACCGGTGGACCTTGTTCGTGTTTCATGTTTAAAAATGGATAAGTAAAAATACAAAATTATCCCCATTCGTAGCATCCTGCTGAGTCGTAGTACTCACTGCGTTCTCGTTGAGCAGCTCAAAGAAAGATATTATAAACAAAAGCCTTATTATCTTTCGATAACAAGATTGTCTTGAAACTATTGAGACTTGGAAGTTACCAGTAGTTGTATGATAGATGAAAAAATTCAACTCTTCAGAGTGTGAGAGCGAGATTCGCAAGCTCCGCTACCTAAAGAAAAAAAATCAGAGTTCCAATGTTTCGCTCTTGCTCTCCACACTCACTCTGATTTTTGTACCCGGAAGCATAACATTATCGAACCGGATTAATAGAAGTTTGGTCAAAATTGATAGTTTGAAGCATCTAGAAATTATGTTGTAACCCTCCCTTTTTCCGGTCCGCTGAAAAGCTTACTAGCTAGGCTGCTCAACCTTTAATCATAAAATTCTTTCCATTAACTAAAAAGGTAAAGATATTATTAAGAAATAAAAATAAATATGTTATACTTGGGAAAGATAATTCCATTTTAATTCTTAAAAGACCATGAACATCTTTTATTTCAAATTCCCTAATAACACCGTTTTACAATTTTTCTTTTTTTTCGCTCTTTCCTTTCCTCAACTGAGCAAATGCCAAATCGTAAGCAATAATTCAATTATAATAGGAACGGTTGATAGTATTCACTCCAAAATTTTGGATGAAAAAAGGAAAATTTGGATATATGTACCCAATCGTGATCCACTTGTAGCAGAAAAATTCCCAGTAGTATATTTGCTTGATGGAGATGCACATTTTTCCTCGGTAATGGGAATGATACAACAACTGAGTGAAGTAAACGGTAATTCTATTTGCCCGAATATGATTGTTGTAGGAATAACAAATACAGACCGGATACGGGACCTCACTCCAACGCACTCTACAATGAGCGATAGTGCATTCGTAAGAACCTCCGGGGGAGGTGAAAGATTTACTGACTTTATTGAAAAAGAACTTATTCCTCATATTGATTCCCTGTATCCCACTGCTCCATATCGAATGCTTATTGGACATTCATTAGGAGGATTGATAGTAATAAATACACTCGTTCACAGACCCTATTTATTCAATTCTTATATTGCTATTGATCCGAGCTTATGGTGGGACAATCATAAATTGCTAAATGAATCGGCTAAAGTTTTTCATAAACAACACTTCGAAGGAAAAACATTGTTTCTTGCTATGGCTCATACGATGCCTCCGAATGTTGATACTGTGAGCGTGCGAAAAGACACATCGCTTTCTTCTCCATTAGATCACGTAAAAAGCATTTTGAAATTTTCCGATATTTTAAAAACCAATTCACAAAATGGCCTGCGATGGGATTGGAAGTATTATAAAAACGATAGCCATGGCTCTGTTCCTCTTATAGCCGAATATGATGCATTGCATTTAATTTTTGATGGTTTTAAACTTTCTTTACCTCCACCTGACCAACCTAACTTGGATTCAGCAGTAGAGGTACATTACAAGAAAATTTCAAAAATGATGGGATATATGATTCATCCTCCTCAAATGATGATAAATCGTTTTGGATATGATTTCCTGCAGCAAAAAAAGTTTGAAAAGGCCTTTACCTTTTTCAAAATGAATGTTGACAATTATCCGGAAAGCGCTGATGTATTTGACAGCATGGGCGACTATTATACTGCAAAAGATGACAAGAAAAAAGCGATTGAATATTATAAGAAAGCGCTGGAAATAAAATATGTTCCGGAAACAAAACAAAAACTTGATAAGCTGAAATCGAGGAAGTAGCGTGTAAAAAATCAGCGTTTCGTTAGGATCGCTCTCGCTCTCCACGCTCACTCTGATTTTTTGTACCCAGGGGCGGGGGAGAATCTGACTTT
>CAZMRM010000087.1:0-9520 GCA_964568515.1 uncultured Chitinophaga sp.
CTCCATAAATATAAGTTTCTGCCAATACCGCCACAGAAATGATCTTTGCCGGTGAAATGGCGATAAATTTATCATAATCATTGAAGGGTATGTGATCAAGCATAATGAGTGGCTGAGAAAGCGGTTGTTTGTTCTTTTGATCCACTACCTGAATGGTGGTACCTTCTTTTTTTGCTTTCACTTTTGTAAAAGGAACAATTTCGTTAAAATATTCGGCTAAAGTGGGAAGTGCCACATAATCTTTAAAATAAATGATCCTTGTCGGATCATGAAATGCTTTCGGAAGTGTATCACTATAGGTTGTTTCCGGATAAAGTGCATCATTATAGGATTCTGCTACCTGATAATTCAGATACAGGTTATTGATGAGTGCCCGTTTCACCGAATCCACATTTTGTCCGGATGCTGCAATATAGGGCAACCCCTGTAAAAAATCCGCATCAATTAAAATCGTCATTTGACGTTCCGACTTTTGTGGTACCATATACACCTGATGATTGGCATTCAGATTAGAAAATGAAAAAATAAATTTTCCTTCCTTATCCGTTCTTGTAACATGAAACTGCCTGCTGCTATCAATTGTGGTTGCATAGATCACTACCTCTTTTACCGGCTCTCCACTTATTTTATCCACTACTTTTCCGGAAATACTTACGGATCGTATATCAGGATACACCATACGTTGAGCTGTATCCTTTTTTGCATCCGGTTTGAAATAACGGTTTACTCCCGTTGCAGCCGGATCGTAGCTGCCCTTTTTTACAACGCTTACTGAAACTGTATTAACATCAGAAGATTGAAGCTGAAGCTGAATCAAACTGTTGGGTAAAAAAGTATTGCCGGCATTAATCTGAAAATCATTTTCCGTTGAACGTTCTGCCGTATCTGCCACAGCTGTTTGAAGCATTTCTTTAGCCGGTAATTCCGGATTAATAATGGTAACTTCCGTAGTATAAATTTTTTCCTTTTCATAATTACGCATATACGCTGTATATGCTCTCACATAGTAATTGCCGGTGATTACATCTCCGGGAACTTCTACCGCACCGGAAGTAGCCCCGTTTATCAGCTGAAATTTTTTCTGAACAACCGGTTTTCCTTTTTTATCGAGCACCTCAAAATAGAGCACATTACTTAACTCTTTATTTTTTACAGAGAGCCGGGCAGTTGCCTGAAACCACATGTTTTCACCACTGATGTAGAGGGTTCTGTCGGTAGAGAACAATACATTTTCAAGTACTGTTTTATTTTCAATAATTGAATCCACTTTGTTTTGTGCCTTACAAAAGCCGGCCATACAAAGCAGTAATACCAGCAAACTGTTTTTTTTACTATTGATCATATATTTCATTTTTTTTTAATCGATCCAAAAATTTGGTTTCTCCAGTACTCCTCTTCGCCGGCAATCAAGACATTCCTGATCTGGTAGCGAAAGGTTTCCCGGTAAAAATACAGGAAGTGCCTCCGGCGGATAACGGGCCAGCAACATCATTAATCCTGTTTGAGGAGGCGGAAGTACACACACCTCATGACGATTACTCATAATGGGATGATTTACAAATATTCTTTTTTCGTCTGTTCCTCCAACTGTAAAATAGCCCAATGCATTTTTCTCCGGATGGGTTTTGTTCATTAAATTATTTTTAATCTGGTAAGGTTGCGCCGTATAGATATTGCCTCCGGCATCTCTTATTTTTTTCACGGCACTCCAATATTCAAAAGCTCCCCTCCCCAGCCTGTACTGTACTGCTTTTAAGCTGTAACGGATCGTCAGTGCTTTTGTGTAGTTATCTACAAAATGCAAGGGGAAACGTGTAACTTCCGACTGGCCCGTTGTATTGGTATTCATCAAAAAATAATCAGGAATGCTTTCTGTCCTGTAACACGTGTTCAATGTATCCATATGAAGCACATTTTGAATCTTGCCATCATAATAATAACGAATAGGAAGATCGGCATTGAATTTATAGGTGCATTGCAATTTCCAGAAAAGAAAATTATCAGTGGTGGAAGACGGTTCTGTATCCAGGTAAAACTGATAGCCGTCCCTGCTGAAAAAATAATCTTTGGGATCTTCATCTTTGTGCTGAAACTCTGCATACAGTGATTTTATTTTCAGAGGCTCCTGAATCATTTCCATGTTTGATTCATACAACTCATGATCAGGTGTTACAATGCTGAGTTTATAACTCCTCCCTACTACACCTGTCAAGTCAAGTGAATCCGTTTTGTATACACCGTAGCCGGATTCATGCAAATTGAATCTGTTTCCAAGATTATCCGTAATCTCTACTTTACAATTGCTGTAAGGTTTAAATTTGGGTGTTTCCTGTGGTCGTGCAGACAATGAAAGCTTAACTACATATGGTCCCGGAGTATTCGTGATTTCACCATCCACCACCAATAATTCATCATACTTACTCAAATCCGGAGCAAATGTTTTCACACAACTTACCAGCTGAATCGTTAATAAAAAAATAAACAAGTAAACAGTGACTTTCATTTTAATCGATCCAAAAATTTGGTTTTTCTTTCACTCCCAATTCACGGCAATCCAGACATTCTTCTTGTGGCCAGGATAAACTGGCCGGTAAAAATATAGGATACAGCTCCGGGTATCTTGATAAAGTATAGTTTAAATTGCGCAGTGGTTCACCTGACGTACAAGTATCATAACGAAAAAAAATAAGAGGGGGATCCACAAATATTCTTTTTTCATCTACCCCGGCAACAGTAAAATACCCAAGGGCTGGTTTATCAGGGTTAGTGACATTTACAAGGTCGTTTTTTACCTGATAGGGTTGTACCGTATAAATGTTACCACCGGCATCCCGTATTTTTTTTATCGTGCTCCAATAGGTAAAAGCATCTTTTCCCAGGTTGTATTGTGAGGCTTTTAAACTATAACGGATCGAGAGTGCCTTTGAATAATTGTCTTCAAAATGAAGCGGGAACCTGGTCACTTCTGACTGATTCAGTTCGTTTGTATTGATTAAAAAGTAATCCGGAATAGTAACGGTCCGGTAACACGTTTTAAATGTATCCTTATCATACACCCTGTGCAAACTTCCATCAAAATAATAACCGATGGGGATATCCGTATTAAATTTAAAGGTGCTTTGCAATTTCCAGAAGATCCGGTTATCTGTGGTAGGTGCCGGCTCGGTATCAATATAAAATTGAAGTCCTTCTCTTCTGTATAAATAATCAGGATCTTCCTCGTATTTCAATTCATAGTAAACCGACTTTATTTTTAAAGGTGCAGGCAGTACCTCAGCGGTTGATTCATAGGTATCACCATCAGGTGTTACAATGTTTAATCTATAGGATCTGCCAACAACACCCCGGATCGCTGTTGAGTCGGTTTTGTAAACACCAGGGGATTGTTCTTTCAGAACTGCCTTATTTCCCAGGTTGTCTGTTATTTCCACTTTGCAATTACTGTATGGACTGAATTTGGATTTTTCCTGTGTGCGTGCAGAGAGAGAAAGTGTAACGGTATAAGGTCCCGGAGCATCGGTAATTTCGCCATCCACCACCAACAACTCGTCGTATTTACTCAAATCAGGAACAAACGTTTTCACACATCCGCCTAACTGAATCACAACTATGAAAACGACGAAATGAATGCCTTTCATTTTTTGTTTTTTGTTATCCTGTTTTGTCAATTGCATTCTTTTCATTTTAATCTACCCAAAAAGAAGGTTTCTCCTCTACCCCGTTTACCCTGCAATCCATGCACTCTGCAGCTGGCCATGATTTGTTTGCCGGTAAAAAAATCGGATACAATTCCGGAAATTTAAGCAGTGCCTGCTCCAACAAACGAAGAGGTTCCCCCAACACACATGCCCCATAACGAAAAGTAATCAGGGGCCGGTTCACGAATATTCTTTTTTCGTCCACGGATGCCACCGTAAAATAACCCAATGCAATTTTCTCAGGATTGTTTACATTCATTAAATTGTTCTTGATCTGATAGGGCTGTACAGTATAAATATCACCGCCTGCATCTCTCATCTTTTTAATGCTGTTCCAATAGGTATAAGCTTCCGGAGTAATTTTATACTGTACTACTTTTAAGCTGTAACGGATGGAAAGTTCCTTGGAATAATTATCCTGAAATTTCAAAGGAAATCGTAGCACCTGTGATTGGTTAAGCGTAGTTGTATTTGTCATATACAGATCCGGAATATTTTCCGTACGATAGCATGTTTTAAATGTATCACCGTTATACACATTGTGAAGTATTCCGTCAAAGTAATACCGTACCGGTACATCGCGATCAAATTTATAGGTACATTGCAGTTTCCAGAAAAGAGGATTGACCGTTGTACCTGAGTTTTCTGTATCCAGATAAAATTGCAGTCCTTCTCTCCGGTATAAATAATCAGGATCGTCCATGTAACTCAATTCGGCATAAACAGATTTTATTTTTAAAGGATCAGGCAGAACATCCGCAGTTGATTCATAGAGATTCCCGTCAGATGTCACGATACTCAGTTTATAGGAACGGCCTGTAACACCTCTTATTGCTGCTGAATCGGTTTTGTATACACCTGGTGACTGCTCTTGCAAAACAGCTTTGTTTCCTACGTTATCTGTTATTTCGAGTTTACAATTACTGTAAGGTTTGAAACTGGCTTTTTCCTGTACTTTTGATGAAAGCGAAAGTATAATGGTATAGGGCCCCGGAGCATCTGTAATTTCACCATCCACTACCAGCAATTCGTCATACTTGCTTAAATCGGGCGTAAAGGTTTTCACACAAGCAACGAAATGCAGCACCGTCAGAAAAAGAAATATGTGAACGATTGCTTTCATTTTATTTTTATTCAACCCAGAAACCGGGTTTTTGCTGAACACCCTGTACCCTGCAATCCATGCATTCCGCATCCAGCCATTGTAATTTTGTTGTCATCACTAAAAATACAGGCCATAGCTCCGGCGATTTTCTCGCCAGATCCAACACATCACCAGGAGGCGGGGGAAACGGAATCGTGCATACATCATAACGTGGAATGATCGGCGGACGGTTGACAAATATTCTTTTTTCAGAATAACCTGATACCATAAAATATCCCAGCACCGGAACATCCGGATTGCTTATGTTTCTTAAATTATTTTTTATCTGAAAAGGTTGTGTTGTAAAGATATCGCCACCGGCATCCCGCATTTTTTTTATCTCCCGCCAAAAATTATAAGCTGTTTCATTAATAACATACTGGCTTACCTTTAAGCTGTAACGCATGAATAACGCCTTTGAATAATTATCTTCATAATTCAACGCCTGTCTTTTAATCTCCTGTGAAGGATGATCTTTATTATTTAATAAATAAAAATCCGGAATAGTAACTGTTTTGTAGCAAACTGAAAAAGTATCACGATGAAATACGGGTTTCAGACCATCCTTATCATAATAATAATCGATCGGTAAATCGGTTTTAAATTTATAAGTACATTCTGCCCTCCATAACAAAAAATGCGCAGGATCAGTTGCTGTTTCAGCATCCACATAAAATTGCAAGCCATCTCTTCCATAAAAGGAACCCGAAACATCTTTATGTTCCAGCTCTCCATAAACAGATTGAATATTCAATCCTTTGGGCATCTCTTCCTCGTCCGACTCATATATTGTTCCATCCGGACCGGTGATCATCAGTTTGTATTTTCTTCCTTCCATACCCCGGATGGCCAATGAATCAGTCTGATATACTCCAGGTTGTTTTTCCGTCAGACTCACTTTATTTCCTGCATCATCTGCAATTTCCACGATACATTTCACATATGGAATAACATACGGTGATTTCTGTACGTGCAGTGATCTGGATAATTTTATGGTATAAGGACCAGGACCATTGGTTATACCGCCATCCACCACTAATAAATCTTCATAATTCTCCAGGTCGGGTACAAATGGTTTTACACAGGAAAAAAATGAAACTACTATCAGGAAAACTATTAAAAAACTATAATTACTCCTCATAACTTCCCAATTTAAAATTATAGGTAACTGAAAAAATCGGACTTCCGAAAATAGACAGCTGATAGCCGTTCAAGGAAAAATTTTCTTGCTTAAAGTAAACAGAGTATGGATTATCACGTCCGAGTAAGTTGTAAATAGAGAAGTTCCAGGAGCTGTGTTTCATTTTTTTTGATTTCAGATTTCCTTCCAGGTTTACGGAAAGATCGACTCTGAAATAATCCGGTATGCGGTATTCATTTCTCGCAGAATAGTGAGTGATCGGAATTTCATTCTGATAATAAACTGCTGCAGGAAAAGTAATGGGACGACCCGTTGCATACACAATATTGGAGGATATGCTTAAACGATGGGAAAACTTGTAGTTGGCAACAATATTAAAAGCATGGGGCTTATCATAGTTGGCCGGATAGGTTTTACCAAAATTTATCTGCTCCTCCGGACGTGGTCCATCTATGGTAACAAGTGCTCTTGAAAAGGTGTAATTCACCCAACCATTTAACCGGCCTTTGTTTTTCTTTAGCATGAATTCCACACCATAAGATTTCAGATTCCCTTGTAACACATCCGTTTCAGGTATTTTATTGACCAGTAAATTGGCCCCGTCTTTATATTCAACCAGGTTGCTTACTGTTTTATAATAAAATTCGGTAGAGAATTCATACATTCCTTTTTTAAATTCGGAGAAAAAACCGGCAGAGTATTGTTCGCCATTCATGGGCTTGATATGATTATCCACCAGCTTCCATTTATCTGTCGGGGAAATGGCGATGGTATTGCTCAGCATAAAAATATACTGATGCACCTGGTTAAATGCGGCCTTTACAGCCATGAACTCATTGATGGAGTATTTGGCGCTGATGCGTATATCGGGTGCTGAATAGTTTTTAATGACCTTGTTTTTGGGATAACGGACCGTATCAATGATCTTATCCACCTGTAGCGGTTCTCCTTCTTTATATATATACGTATCCTGTGGCCCGAAATAAGAATAGAAATTATAACGTAAACCGGCACTGACAGAAAATATGGCTGAAGGTTTCCACTCTTCATTGATGTAAATACCACTTTCCAGGCCCTTTTCACGTTTCAAACGTACAGGCAATATTCTGGAATCCTCATTCAAAGGAGCATATCGTCCATTATCCAACCCGTATAAAATACTGTTCGCACCAATATTCAAATGATGCTTTCCGGATGGTGCCAACATCAGATTGGCTTTTCCTTCAAAATGGTTCAGTGCATAATCCATTTTATATGCTTCATTGGCAGAAGCACTGTTTTCTTCACTATAGGAATAACTGCTGTAAACGGTACTAAAATCGAAGGTGTGTTTTTGTTTAATAAAATGGCTCCATTTAAGTGCACCGCCTGCATTTTGATAATCATAAGTTGTTAAGGATGCCAGCCGGATGTGATCCGTACTGTAATAACCGGATACATTCAACCGGTTTTTATCATTGAGTCCAAGACTCATGTTTGCAATTCCATCCTGAAAACCGGCTCTGCTGTTTTTAATGGCATCGACATTTACCAGTTTCAATGCCCAGTTGGAGTATGTGGATCTTACTGCAACCATGTAACTGCTTTTTTCTTTGGTAATGGGGCCTTCTGCAAGCAGATTTCCGGAAACCGGACTTATTCCGCCTTCCATGGAAAATTTTTTGCGGTTTCCTTCCCTTGCCGTAATATCAAATACGGAAGCAAGGTGACCTCCGAATTGTGAAGGAAAACTGCTCTTGTATAAAGAAAGATCACTGATACCATTGGGAGTAAATGCCGAGAAAAATCCCATCAAATGCGATGTATTGTAAACCGGTATCTGGTTCATGTAAAAAACATTCTGATCGGCCGGACTTCCTCTCACATTAAACCCGGCAGTCCCTTCTCCAACCGATTGCACACCCGGTAACAACAATGTTGTTTTCACAATATCATTTTCTCCCATCATTTTTGGAATCATCTTTACACTTTTGGTTGTTATCTTCTCCACTCCCATTGTTGTGGTTTCCAGTTTTTTTGTGCCTTCAGCCGTAATAACCACCTCTTTTAATGCATTTATTTTTTCAGGAAGAAAAATGGTTACCTGATCACTGGAATAGACCTCCAGAATAAATTTTTTTTCTTCGTATTCGGCACTTTGGATTTGCAGCGTATATTTTCCTTTTTTCAATTGATAGGAAAAAAAACCGGTGGCATCGGTAGCCGTTCCGGACCTGAGTTCCACGAAATATAAAGTTGCTCCTATAATTTTTTCACCGGTTGCACTGTTCTTTAAATATCCGCTCATGATCACATCCTCCGAATAAGCTCCTTTTTTCTTATTTCCAACATACAGTGTTTTGATACCGATTTGTCTTTTTGTTACTAAATAATCGGATGATGCGGAAACGGTTGAATCTTCTTTTACCTCCTTTACTTCTCCCCAGGCCGAATAAAAATTATCCGGTAATGAAGGTCTGATCCTGTTGCTTGTCAGAAAAAAGTTTCCATTTTTGTCCGTTGCTACATACATCTTGTAAGTAGCAAAATTAGCAGTCAGTACCTGTTCGAGTGTCATGCTATCGCCTGTTACAACAAAGCTGATGACAGGTAAACTATCTTTCTGGTAAAAGAAATGCACATTCAGCTCTTTTTCTGCTTTGTCAATAAAAGCAAGTGTGCTCAATCCGTTATAAGAAGAATTAATCTTATAGGCTGGTTCTGTTTGTGCAACAGATACCAGCTGATAACTGCACAATAAAAAAATAAAAAACAAACGGTTTTTAAATGGATAGCGGTAGATCATCACAAAATTTCATTAACTGATGTAACTGTTTAGTAGATGCTTTTGTAAATTTTATTTTATTTTCTTTCATAAACTTTTTTACTTCCTGCTTACGATTTCCATACAGCTTTAAAAAAGCATGTTTATTTTTTATCTTTATCCATTTACCTGAAGTGTACATAAAAAAGGTACGCTTGGATTCAGAATAATATCCATTGGGAGTGGTCAGGTTATAGGTGCCAATGAACTCCTTTTTATATTTAATAAAAAAACTGCTTTTTCCTTTGAAGACCTCTTCATAGTAACCTGTCGTGCCGCTTACTCCATACATTCTGTTTACATTAACAAACAAATGCTTATTCATTCTGAATTGATCAACCCAGGCTTCTTTAGCACAGATATCGATGAGCAGACTGGTATCCAGCTCTGCTTTAATGATGAGCTGATCTGTCTCCACATTGTATTTGGCATTCACATTTTTGAAGACATTGTTGCGGATGAATACCTCTGCTGATACATAGTCATCCACAAAATAAGGTGAACCATTGGCACGAATGTTTTGCGGATAATACATTTCTCCCAGATTCAGTAAATCACTGGGCCCATAGAACAGCTCCGTTTGCTGAACGAGTGCCTGATAATCTGTACTTTCCTGTGCGTTAGAAACAACAGTACATTGCAGAACCGTAAAAAAAGTAATAATGGAAACCGTAGAATTTTTAAAAAACTTCATTTAAATTATTATTTATCCGGAAGCACTGTGTGATGCGTAC
>CAZMRM010000087.1:9530-10084 GCA_964568515.1 uncultured Chitinophaga sp.
GCGTACTATTTTCCTCTACTTCAGGGGCCATAAAAGTACGCGTTTTTTTTTATTCAAAAAATGAATACAAGTTAAAAAGGAGCAGGCTCGAAATTTTAACAATTAACTCCATTTCAACACTTTTCAGATGCAGTCGGTATTTGGCAAAATAAATTTGGAATATCGCCCTCCAGCATTGAAAAAAATTTATCTTTGCAGGATATCACTGTGTGCAATTCAGGGTTTTTCTTCCTTATCAAATTTCTAAATTGCGATCAATGTAAATAATTTTACAACACATTCTTCGTATTACTTTTTGGTATGAACATAAAGAATCTTTTTGTTAATCATTTGCTATTGCCCATTGTTAGTGTGGTTGTTGCCACTGTTGCACTTTTTCTGAACAAAAAAAATGCATTGGTAAGTAATAAACGGTTGATTGTTTTTGTGCTCATCAGCAGTTTAGTCCTTGCATTACCGGCCACACTTAATTTTATGGGTGTGCTGTTTATTCCCCAGCTTTATATCATCAACCAATTGATTTTTTTGTTCCTGGGATATTTTTTTATGAATTA
>CAZMRM010000087.1:10094-10556 GCA_964568515.1 uncultured Chitinophaga sp.
TTGTTTGCAGGTGAAAATGAAACGGTTAACCGCATCCTGACCCTCTTAAGCACCATTGTCATTTTTTGCCTGGGAAGCTATCTGTTCTCATTGATATTCAATCTTTCCGGAGATTTTAAATACGGCTTAATAGCAAGCACCTGCACCTATACATTGATTTTACCGGTTTTATTTCGCTGGACTTTTATTTCGCTGACGAATATTCCTGCTGAGATTTACAAAGTGTGGCAATACCGTAAAGATTATAATGAACCCGAATTTAGCTCCGAAATGGTAGAACGCATCATGGTACTGGAGCTCGAACTCACCAAAAAAGCAAGCGATACGGAACTGGTAAAGGTAAAAGCAAAAGCTCCTTCAGATTTTGTATTCGGCGACTGGTTCCAGCTTTTCCTGATTGATTACAATGCCAAATATTTTGAGAACCCGATCAATTATCAAAGTGAAAACGGAGAATTATAC
>CAZMRM010000087.1:10566-11283 GCA_964568515.1 uncultured Chitinophaga sp.
GGATCTTTTATGTAAAACCAACATTAGGTTCCGGAAAAAGATACATTGATTACGAAAAAAAAATTACAGATAATAAATTGAATGAAAAGATCACCATTCTTTGTAAACGGGTAGATAAAACAATCATTAATTAAAAACTGATCACATGATTTTTCCTGTTAAATATTTACCGGTAAACTGGATCGATGGAATGAAAGTATCTAAAAACAATTTCATTGATACCGACAATCATCATCATGACACGTTAAGAGATCATGCATCCTTGTTTTTAACAAATCATAATTTTGGTTTATTGCCTTCACCAAGAGGCAGCAGAAATGTATTTGACATTTCATACATTCAAAATGCCCCGAATTCCATTACTGTTAAATTAAATCACTGCAATGCCATTACACCCGGAGGTTGCCGTATTTTTTTTACAACGGCCGACAGAAGTGAAGCACTTTCTGCAACCGTTAAAAGTGATGCAAGCGATAAGGCAGGAACAGAATTAACCTGGTATGACGTTGTAATCATTGTCAACCCTTTTGAGCGTGTGCCTATGGGTAATCCGGATCCGGAAGAAAACCCTCCGCGTCATCCGTATTCGGACAATAAATACTCCTTAAGTATCATTCCTTCCGATCAACTGAATCTTGCTGAATTGGGAGCTTATTACCTGATCATCGGTAAAATAAAAAACAAGACAAACACTTTTTATTTCCTGGAAAACTACAT
>CAZMRM010000088.1:0-11260 GCA_964568515.1 uncultured Chitinophaga sp.
AAGTGAAATGGGGATAATTTTCCCATTTATCATTTTATGAGCATTCATGCAAAAATCGGCAATGAATGCTGCCATCTCAGAAGCGGTAACCGGCGCTTTATAGCCAGGAAAAGCTTCTTCCAACATTTCCGTCTGAACAGCACCTAAAGCCAGGCAATTAATGGAAATGTTTTTTTCTCTCAACTCTTCTGCCAAACACTCGGTTAAACAGACCAGTGCTGCTTTGCTTGAACTATAAGCGGATAAACCCGCAAATTTCACACTTCCCTGTACTCCTCCAATGCTGCTGATATTGACAATGTGAGAACGTTGTTTCTCATCCATCATCGGAAGCAGTTCCTGGATAAGGCGCATGGGAGAAAATACATTAACATTGTACACATATTCAAAATCGCCTCGCTGAAGTGAAGCAAAAGGTTTGTTTATAAGGGCACCTGCATTATTCACCAGGATGCCGATCGTACGAACACTTTTGGAAATATGTGTAATGGCCGCTTTGAGCGATTGCTCATCCGACAGGTCACAAACTACCGGAACAACACGTGCTTGTGGGTTGACCTGTAAGCATTCCGCTTTCAATTGCTGCAACTGTTGACTGTTTCGCGACAAACAAAAGAGAAGATGTTGTGCATTTTTACTGAGTATTTTTACCAATTCATATCCAATACCCCTGCTTGCACCGGTGATCACAATGTTCATATGAGCGCTTTATTAATGCTTATCAAAGAAAGCATTTTTTACTAACTTTACCAAAAAATATGCGCACACTCCTCCTAAATATCTGTTGCTTTCTGCTATTCACACTTCTGCCCGCTGTATCACAAGCACAGGACAGCAGCATGATCCGCAAAAATCCCTTAAAACAAAATTTCTGGGATAAAGTATATGTGGGTGGTAATGTCGGATTTCAGTTCGGAACCGTTACGTTTGCCGAAATTTCACCCTTGGTGGGCTACCAGTTCACAGAAAAAATCACCGCAGGTATTGGTGTTACCTATCAATATTACCGTTACAAAGACAGATTCTATGAATTAAAAACCAATGTATATGGTGCACGTGTTTTTGGAAGGTACTTTTTCACCAGCTTTTTATTTGCACATGCAGAATATGAGTACCTGAACCTGGAAGCCTTTGATTTTTATCCGCAGAGACGACGAGTGGATGTAGAAAGTGTACTGGTAGGTGGTGGCTATTTTCAACGCTTTGGAGAAGGCAACTCCGGTATCTTTGCCATGCTCTTGTATAATTTGACAGAGTCTGCCTATACACCCTATACCAATCCCATCTTTAGAATTGGTGTGAATGTTGGCTTTTAACATCCCTTCATTATGTAATGAGGAAAAATCGTTTTTCTGATCATAACGATCAGAAACGGATAACCTCTCCGACCGTTTGTAAGATACAATCTTATTGTTTCAAGATCATCACCCCTGAATCAGACAGGCTACTGACCTTGCTACTTGCAGGTGAATTTAAAAACTTGATCCCGGCAGGTCATTCTTTGATTATTTTTTTTATGGCTCTTCTTGATCCGTTCATGTTCAGTATTTCCAATGTATAATAACCGCTTGCTAAATCCTGTACATTAAAATTAACTGATGACATATTATTGCAGGGTACAATTTTAACCAGCTGCCCATACACATTGTACATCTGAATCTGCTTTAAAGTAACTATTTCCTGGTTAACAAATTCAACAGTTAAATTTTCCTTTGCCGGTATGGAATGAACTTTTACATCATTGTCTCTCATGATGTTTCCTATATTGGTAATAAGAGGCACACGATACAAAGTAAAATAAGTGGATGCTGTATCAAACCGGCCAGTGGTATCGGCTAATAAATAGGTAACTTTCCGGGTTGTAAAATAATCTTCATTCAGCAGCGTAATTTTATAGGGTACACTATCGATGTATATACTATCATTGGTCTTACCAAAAAACGACCAGGTACCCTGAAACGGGATCCCATCCGGATTGCTTCCCGTATATTTTTTAGTTGTATCAAACCTGATCTCATATTTTGTAAAGTCAATAACATTGGTTACCGAATCTTTATCAAACCTGGAAAGTGTAAGCCCGTTAAAAACTGTTTTTATTTCTTTTACTTTCCATTTGTCTTTATAAAATGAGGGAAAGGTTGGATTTTGTCCAATCATTATGCATTGAAAAGACAGCAGGCAAAGTAACAGCAGGATACTATTTTTCATCGTATATATTTATTAAGATGGTTATTCGAATAATTTTTTCTTGATCTGCAGATCAATATTTTTAAAAGTGATCGAACCAAGAATCACATTCCCGATCCCGTTCATTTGTGCCGATAACTGGGCCAACTTTGCAAATACCAGTTTTTGTGCAACTGTTAAGACACCACCAACAGGAATAGGTCCATAAATGCTGCCATATAAGGTATTATAAAGTTGCCGTTGTGCCTCACTTAAAAACTCGGGAGCACTGTCTGCACAGTAATTCAGACCAGTGCCAACAGTGATCACTTTCACCTTGCCGCATTCTTCCACCACTGAACGTTCAATTTTTCCCGGATGTAAAAAATGTCCTGGCATTGTGTAATTTGTCATTGTCAGATTTTTGCGATCAATGAATACTTTAACAGGGTCCCATTCTGTACTGTTTAACTTTCCACCACAAAACAAAATATCGCTGCTGTTCTTATAAAGTATCCGATCCATGATCAGATTGGGGGGATTGTAAAGCCTGTATATTTTTTCACAATTCTGGTCGATAAGACCAAATCCATTGTATAGATTTTGCTGTTCTACACATTGTTCAAGGCTTGGTGTGAGTAAACTGCCAATCCCAAAGGGTAGCTGCCCATCTCCCCAAAAGCAGCCTATAAGCGGAACGGCACCCGTACAATAATATTTCAGTATCAGGTCGGAAGTCAGGACATCCCTTATGTATTTAATACCACTGAATTCATTGCCTTCTGCCGTTTTTGTCCATTTATTGACATTCTCTACAATGATTCTTTGTTCCTCTTCGGTCAGGTTCAACAGCATGTTCATCTTCAGGTTATCCTGTGGAAATGCTCTGGGATTAGGCACTTGCAGCGACATATCCTCCTGCATGCGATTAAAAACATATTGTGCGTTGCAATTGGAGCCATTCGGACCATTCTGATCACACACCACTGTTTCGATGATGTAATTGTGAAAATCGGTACGGCCGGTTAAATCCTGACTGGTTTGTAATTCTATCGCATTGATATGAGGATCGTTGCAGGAAAAGGCTGTCGGATCCAACGAAAATTTATTGTCTGAAACAATTCTGGATATACCGGCATCCGTAGCTACCCATTGAATGGAGTCATAATCATTTACGCCTCCCAGGATATTATTGGATGCAATGTCTGAATTCCCGGTAGTATACAGGGTATAGGAAGTTGCATCATCTATTTTTCCTGTACCATTATATATCAACAAGCCTTTATTGGTACCAATGAATACTTGTCCGGTGCGGTTCCCCCAGATGGCGTTGCTATTTATGCTGGCGCCGGCGGGATAGATGGCGCTAAGATTTTGCTCATTCAGGTTCTTCCAGCATCCTTTGATACGGACAGAGAAGCCTTTTCCTGCCGCCGTACTTCCAACCCATGCATGATCGTTGCGCTGGCTCAGATAAATGGAATTGACAGTACCAAGACTGATACCGAGGTCCTGCACCGTTAATTCATTTTTGTATAAGCCATTCAGATCATAAATCATTACACGTGCAGGAAGGTATGCTGAATTTTTTGTTTGATTGAAGAAGTTACGTTCCGTCGCATACTCATATCCCTGTACACCAATCCATACTTCTGATTTATTGCAGGCAACAGCACTGCAATTTCGTCCTCCGGGTGTTTTATCTGCAGGTGCATTGCAATTATAAGCCGTGTAAGGAAAACGGGGATCCTCATTTCCATTTAGAAGATCCGTCCAATTGCTATGTGTATCAAATATATCAACATTACAAGGTTTGCGGGAGAATGAACCCGGCATAAAATAACTGTTACTTCCTTCTAGAAGCTGATGATGGCGGTGAGCTGTCCACACCGTATTGAATTTATCGACTGTTACAGAAGTTACATTTAAAGTGGCCAGTCCATGCCGCAGATCTGTCTGCCCTATGCATTCCTTGTTTTTTTCCGGAGTATAGGATTTTACACCGGAGGTATTTATATTGATCCGTTCAACACCACCATCAATGGCACTTAAATTTCCATAACCGGCATGTCCGATCCATATATTGCCTATACTATCTGCAGCAATGCTTTGTATAACATAACTACCGATCTTGTCTGATGGAAATACTTCAAAAGCCGGAAGATGGGGGTCCATTTTTTTATTCAAATAAAAGCAGCCTTTTTTGTTGGTACCAGCCCAGATGTTTCCACTGGTGTCTTTGGTAATGCAGCTAAAAGCCGTACCGGTATTAAAATTAGTGATCTGTGTACCGGACTGTGAACGACAAAGAAAACTGAATCCGGCAAATATCAAAAAAAGAGGTGCTATTTTTTTCATTGATGCAAAGGTTAATATTTGTGGTGCGCAAATTTATAAAATTTATGATAGTGAAAAGGTCTCGTTTATAAGTCATCTTTATCAGAGATTTCCTCCCCGACAGTTCCGCTCTTGTCTTTACATTTATTTACCTGTTCTAACATTTCTATTGACTTCATTAATGGTGTCCATTCCTTTCCGTTAAAAATGAACTGAAACCATTTTTTATCCTTGTTTTCAAACTTGAGATTGAAGAAAAGCCAAATGGCAATATAAGTGAATGAAACTGTAATTATTGCTGTTATACCCCATTGAAATAAATTCCAATCTCTGAACATCGTTTCGTTCCACCAAAAGGTTGTCCAAACAGGAAGCTGAAGAAAGAGAATACGTGTAACCCAAAGCGTTGATATTTTCAGGTTTGCTAATTTTTCCTGTGTTTTCAGAATCGGGTCGGTTATATCCACCTGGTAGATTGTGATCAGTTGATAAAGATAAATCAACAATGAACCGGCAGTCAGCCCGACCTGAATAGAAGCTGAAAACAGAAAAAATTTGTTGACTTCTGAAAATGCATTTAAGTACATCTGACTCAAGACAGCTGTTCCAATGCCAACCCATAAAACTCCAATCAATAACGTAACTATTTTAACTGGTTTCATTGAACTTAAAAAATTATGAACTTTCATTCGGGTTATATCCTCCATGTCACGTCTGTTGATGACAAAACTTTTCTCCAATTTCTCATTCGTTATTAGCCATAGGCTTTTTAATTCCAATTCGTCCATTGTCTTAGGGTGTTAATTGTGAAAACCGTGTCTTTAATTTGTCCTTGATGCGTCCTATTTTTGTTCCTACATTGCTTACGGACATACCTAATATTTCAGCAATTTCAGCATGTTTTTTATCTTCGAGATACAATAGCATTATGGCTTTGTCTATCTCTTTGAGTTCACTGATAAATTGCTCCAGTAAATTCAATTGCCGTTCATTTTCCGCTTTGTCACCTGATGTCGGCATTTGTGCCGTTTGCTCATTCAGTACAGTATATTTATTTGTTCTTGTTGTGTTTTTTCTATAAAAAGAAATAGCAACATTCAGTGAAACACGATACAACCAGGTTGAAATTTTGAATTGCGTATCGTACCGGTGTATGGATTTCCAGATGTGTATCATCATTTCCTGTATAAGATCCTGCCTGTCGTCTTCGTTTGGGCAGTATGTACGGGCCACCTTGAACAAAATACCTTTATGCTGTTCAATGATTTCCTGAAAAAAATGCTGCTGCTCTTGTTTGCTCATTATAACTATGAAAACCACGCTTTGATAAAATTAAAACTATGTGCGTTATGCCCTACCTCCTTGTGTAAGTCATATCATAATTTGAATTCTCCATTATTATTTTTCAAAACGATTTTTATAAAGCTTCTACTGAAAAAGCTTCGTCCTTACTTCAAATCAACACAAGCATTAAACACTTCCTATTACACTTTTTTTAGTACTTGTTTCCCTAATTATTCGCAAGCCTTTTCAAAAAATCACAGTTGTCAGAAAGTTTTTTTAAATTCTTCCGATTAAAAAGAATAATGCCGAACCGCCTTTTCCAAAAGTACATGATTACGTATTCGCTTTACCGGAATGTTTGCTGGTGTTAAATTTTGAAAGGAAATTTTCAGGACAAATTGATCGGGATTATTACATTGCTGTAACGACCATAATTAAAGGAATACAACAGAAGATAAATTGAGATCAGAAAAAACAAAATAATTAAGGAATGACAAGTGCAGGTATATCAAAAAAATAAATTTGAAAACAAACGAATCCTCTCTTTTAAGAGCAGTTGCCACCAGTATAAAGCGGATGAGTTTTCATTAAACAGAATTTTAAATAAACAGCCGGCATCTTAATACAACCACTCAGCTAATCACATGCTCCATCCGGTCCGCATGCAGGCCCATCACTCACCTCTACAGAAGTATCAGGATCATCCTTCTTCCACTCCTCCACCGATTTTTTCAACACATCTAAAAATACGTCTGATGGCTGTGCGCCCGAAATCGCATATTTACGATTGAATACAAAAAAAGGAACACCTTTTACACCGATCACTTGTGCTTCCCGGATATCCTGCCTCACTTTGGAGGCATATTCATCATTGGTAAGTGCTTCTTTGGTTTCCATTTCTGTTAATCCAATCTCCTGCCCCAACGTTATTAATGTTGACTCCTCATTGATGTTTTTACCTTCTGTAAAATATGCATGAAAAAAACATTCTTCCGCCTTGTCACCCAGTCCTTTCATTTTTGCATACTGGATCATCCTGTGTGCCTTAAAAGAATTTGCCATAACCGCTTTATCAAACTGATAATCCAACCCTGCTGTCTTTGCCATCGCTACCACATGTTCATGCAGTTGTACCGATTCTTCATAACTGATTCCTTTGTGATGCGCCAGATATTCATACACATTTTCCTGAGTATCCGTTTCCATCGGTATATTCGGATTCAGCTGATAACTTTTCCAAACCAATTCTATATTATTTTTTTCATCCAATTTCTCCAGCGCCTTTTCAAAATGACGTTTTCCGATATAACAAAAAGGACACATGATGTCGCTCCAAATTTCTACTTTCATTTTACCTGTTGTTTTATTATCGTTTATAAAGTTCAATTTAACCGGTTATCGCTCCTTTTTTTTCAAGCAGAATAACCACACGTCAAATATACGGATTAAACGATCTGCTAAAATTTTGCCCGGCTGATGGTAACATGCCGTTTCAAATATATCAGCAACTCTGCCTTGTTCATTTCTTTATGAAGCAACTGTCCGTACTTGGAAAACAACATTCCATAAGGATAATTTTTAACAAGTAACTGCTGCATATATTCTTTAGGTAAAATTCCTTTAATACTTTTTATATTGTATTTTTTTAACCGGTTCAGCAACTCCCTGTCGGCACCATGCATTAAACCAATCACTGTTAGTTTATTGCTATAGGCCTGTGCAATGCTGTCGAAAGCAAATAAATCATTTACCATGAGCTTTTCCTGAACGGTCCATACAACAATGAACACATACTTTTTATGATCCACAAAATCCTGTAAATTCACATAATCTCCGGAAACAAGCTCTATGACTATATCCGGAACAGAACCTATATAACTATTTCCGGTATCCGGTTCAACGGCCGAATCATTTTTTTCTTCTTTAGGACACACAAAATAACCGGAACGATTTTGCAGATGGCTGGATGGCATGTTGGTAAAACCCAGGAAACAAGAAAAGAACAGAATAAAAAATAGTTTCATCATAAAAGTGGATTTGAATACAATATGGATATTTAAAACAGCTGCAAGTTTATTGTTGCTCACGGCCATCCACAAGAATAGCTTTTCAATGTTTGGAAAGATCCTTTGCAATGACCACTATGGAAACCCTTTCCTCACTAACCAATGTTGAGAGTTGCTTCGATAGAATAAGTAAAAGGCACCGTATCCGGATTGCCATCCTTTAAAATCCGGAAACAATTTATTCTTCCTGATAAAATCAGTACTGGCCAGTTTCAGGTCTTTCACCAGACTGGTTAATGATAAGGAAGGATGAATCGGTTATCGGCCGGATTATACAAACAATAAAAAAGGACGGGCAATTGAAAGAACACAACATCAGGATATGATAGAGAAAACCGATAAAGGGTTTATGCTATAATACTGATTATTACAAATAATTAAGACATATCCAATCAATCCCCCGTGTCCCCATATGGGTTATACTGCTTTATTGGTCTGCCCTGATTATCGTAGTCAATCACGCTGATCAGTCTTCTGTTCATTACAGGATCGTAAATACATGTCTCTTTTGTTTTACCTGTTCCATCAAAGAATTGGCGGGTTTGTTTATAAGTGGTGCCATCCATCCAGTTTGTTACTTCCACATAATTATGGAACAATGAAATATTATTTGTTGTAAAATACGACTTATCTGACACCATGTTTCCATTTGCATCAAAACTCAAAGCAGGCCTTCCCCAAACGTCGTAAGTAGTGCTTGCCGTTCTATCATTCGCATCCGTGTACGTAACGACGTTTAAAAATTTATCCAGGCTGCTGTACTCATATTTTGCACCTTTTGGATAGACCATAAAATCATCTATAAAAATTCCTTCTGTAGAATTAACACTCACATTTTCTATAAATACATCCAGTAATTGTATCTGAGCTGTTTTTGTGATGGGTATCTCCATTTCTACATATTTCCATTCATTGGTAATTCCATTTACAAAAAAAGAAGTAGACCCCCCAATTTGGGTCGAATGCGTACTATTGTAGAGCTCATAGGTAAAAAATAAACTGGTTGAGCCAACTGGCGGAGGACCACCGGCAGGACCTGTTAAATCATTCCGAACCCAGAAACTTGCCTTATAGGTCATGATACAGGGAGCAGGAATACAATCTGCCGGTTGTATATATATGGGACGAACAGGTGTACATTGGTAAGGCAGGTCAGCTGTAGCATTTGTTGCCAGATAAAACGACTTATTGCCGGTTCTGACAGGTGTGGTCTTTGAACCTGTTACCACTTTAGATGCATTGTTCGTATTCTGATTGTACCAAAACTCCGGTAACTGAGCATTCAGCAAGGGGACCTGCACCTTTGATCGCACTGAAATCTTAGCCCCTGCCAACCTTACAGTATAGGGTATAGGATCTTTAAAACACAGAACTGTTTTATAATTGCTGAAATCTCCCAACATTCCAAGACAAGCGCTTACATACTGGGCTCCAGGATAAGTACCTTCAAGCATAATATCACTTATGGTTGCCGTTAACGGATTGATATCAAAGGTTGCTCCCTGAGGTGCACAGTCGTTCATCAGAGGACTAGGCACAATAGTTACTACATCTCCAACTTTAAACATATTCGTACTGTTATCTACATAATACATGAGATTCCCTCCGCAACTTGTTGCACCTTTCTCAAGTATGTAACAGGTAAATACATTTTTACTTATGAAATCAACATCCTCAAAACCTGTATACGTGGCATCAAACCATCCCTCGGTATACCTGATTGTTGCTTTGGGAGTCTCCGAATTATAACCAAAAATCTGTCTGGTATAAATATCATTTGTTCGTTCCAATACCCGCTGACCATATCTGTTGAATTCCAGCGAAGAATTTCTTAGTTCCCAGTTCGGGCTCAGGACGGCATTAGGAGTATAACTGAACAGGCTGTAGTTAACCATTTTTCCATCATAATCATCAATGTTTCCTCGGTATTCATAAGATTTATCCGGCCTTGGAATACCGGAAGTTGACCAGGTCTGAACAGTTGAGGTCAGTATAGAATACCTGTCCTCTGATCCTGAATAGGTATTTACACCTGATCGCTGGCTGAGCATGTTTCGGTGCAGAAAAACATTTGGCAACTCATCATAGGATTCAAAGGCATAGTTATATTGGGTGATCCTGCTTTCATTAAAGGTTTCAAACGACATATCCGGCCGTTGCCTTGCTTTGGTGCTGTTCTTGTCAACAATGGTTTTAAGCAACCCATGACTTTCATACGTATAATCCGTTGTTTTGCTGACGCCTTTATAATTTGAAATTTCGGAATTGAGCCTGGTACGCACCGACTGATGCTGTACGTAAGTCCCTGCCGGGATTGAATATCCGTTATCCTTTACGTTTGCATACTGATTCGAGCTTGCCAGACCAATTATTTCACTGATAGCTGTTCCAGGGTTCAATGGATCGATTACATTCAATATAGTGGAGGTAAACAGATCCAAAGCATTTGCATTCGCATACATAGCCAGTTTATAGCTGGACCCAGGATCATTAACGTACAAAGGATATATTGTGACCGGCAAATTAACCGACTGATAACTTACCTGTTTGTTTGCCAGCACATCAAAACCATACTTCCATTCTTTGGAACTTATCAGGTTATTAAAGCTACCCGAAAATTTTTCGGTCTTTAATAATTTGGCTTCATGTGACAGATCTTTGCTAGCCGTTAACGCCATAATAAGGTTCCTTCTTTCATACCCTTTCAGATAAACCGGTTTCTGTACACTATAGTACAAGGCCGGATTAGTGGCTGATGGATCACCATAATTATAACGGGTCTTGGAATTGTCGGCATTTATCTCATCAATATAGGTATAGTAATGATCATCACCAATGGTATTGTCCAGACGGATGTTAAAGGAGAGTTCTGACATGTATGTTGCAAAATCGGTTCCCCAGAAAGCAGGCTCCTGTTGCAACTGAAGAATATAAAACTGCTGTTCGGAAGAATGCCGAAGTTGTTCGGAAGTCATGAAATATCCGAAAGCCGACAGGTAGCTTGTCCAGTAACTTGCCGGTACAGCTGCATAATGTCCTGTTCCATAGGCATAGGTAGTAACCACCGGAGCATTTATGCCATCATTGATCGTTTTCTTTTTCAGCCTCAATCCACCGGACTCAGCATTCATAGGCATATTAAAAGTCCGGGGTAACAGTTTTTTATAGATACCATTATACCCTCCTGTGATCTGACTTTGACGATAGCTTCTGGCTACTGCAATTTTATTGTAATTGGCCACGTGCGGCAAACGATCGTCCTGAACAGACCCTGCAGCCAGCCAGCCGGCCCTGTCGGCAACAATATCAAACTGGTCATTTTCATACTCAAGGACAACTGATCCGCCCGTTGGTAGCATAAGTTTTGACAGCGACCAGGCGTGCCTGCCTTTGTTCGGAGCGTTTAC
>CAZMRM010000089.1:0-2592 GCA_964568515.1 uncultured Chitinophaga sp.
TGAGCAGTTTGAACAAGTGTCTGATAATCTCTGATTTCTGTATTGTGAAACGTAATGTTCACTATCGAGCTCTTGGTCGGATTTGTTTTTGCCCCAACTTCAAAGTGCTGTACATATTCAGGTTTTATTACTGCCAGTTCCAGCATGGTCTCACCGGCATCGGTAGGCAGGCCACCAAGGTTAACACCTACCGGCTTAAAGCTGGTTGAGTAAGTTGCGAATGTATTAATATTAGCATTTATTTTGTACGACAGTGTGAGTTGACCAGACAGATTATTGTCACTGGCATTGGCTGTGAAAGCCTGGCTGGTATATACCTGATTCTTTAGTGCGATCAGTGCAGGGTCATTTGTTTCCAGACCTCCATAAGTTTGCCTGTTGTAGTCGACTTTTTTCTCATCATAGTTATAGCGGATGCCTGGCAATACGTGCAAGTCATTGATGACTTCCCAGTCTAGCTGCGCAAACACTGCTCCACTAAAGGTATTAAGTGTGGATGTGGTTTTAATTCCATATCCTTCAAACAGACCTGGTGTTTGCCATAATGGACTGGTTGTGCTTTGAGAAAAGCGCCATTGTGCCGCCCCTGATTCTTCTATATGTACAGGGTCTGTCTTGAGTTCCTGGCCGATAGCAAAAACTCCGATAACACCACTCAAACGGGAAAAGAAATTACCTGCATAACGGATTTCCTGTGACCATTGCTGATGCTTGGATGTAGCTTGAGATAAACTCAGTACAGGTAAACCGGTAAAGTCACGGTCATTGGAAGGATCCCAGTTCCAGTAACGCCAGGCAGTTGTAGAGGTTAATGTTCCTGGTCCGGCTTTTACTTCAACATTGAGTGAGGCACCACCCAAATCATTCCCTGAGCGCCATGGTGTATCATGATCAATCTTGCGGTCAAAAGGATTCTGACTAGGAAGCGTATAATTAAGATCTGCAATGATCTGGTTGAACTGTCGGTATGGTGCACGTAATGTTGGTGCAACACCAGCAACTACTTGGGCATAGCCGTCTGGTCGTTGACGTGAAGCGTCCGCAGCCAGGGTGATATTGACTTTGTCAGTCGGAGTGTAAAGCACCTGACCTCTTATCCCCAGATTATTGATATCATTCACATATTTCCCGGTTGCAACGTTCTCAATCACACCATCGCGCTGAGTCCCGGAGAAGGAGAGCCTTACAGCAATGTCCTTTCTGAGAGGACCGGTGATAGAGGCTTTGGCCTGAATAAATCCATAATTCCCATAGCTTACTTCGAAGTTAGTACTTCGTGTAAAGCTGGGTTTGCGTGTTGTTACATTGAAGGCACCAGCTGTTGTATTTTTACCGAACAATGTTCCCTGCGGCCCGCGTAATACCTCAATCTGTTCTACATCAATAAAGTCGAGTGTTGTTGCAGCCGGACGAGCGAAATATACACCATCCACATAGAAACCAACGCCAGGATCGATACCATCATTGGTAAGTCCGAATGTAGAACCAAGCCCACGTACATTAAGTGAAGTGTTGCGTGGATTTGATGAATAAAGCTGTACGGATGGAACTAATTCTTTCACCCGGTTTACATTGAAAGCGCCGGTTTCTTCAATGAGTGCACCACTCACCACCGAGATCGGAATGGGAACATTTTGTGCTGTTTCTTTACGACGTCTGGCGGTAATCACAACTTCAGAAAGCAGATTATCATCAACAAGCGTTATTTCCAGAGGTGTAGACGACAGTTCGTAAATCTGAACCTCTCCTTGTATATAACCAATGAATTTGATCAAGAGTGTAAAAGGAAGTTCTTCTTGTGCCTTGATACTGAATTTACCAGTCGAATCCGAAACGGTATACACATTCGTACCCTTTATTAACACTGTTGCACCGGCTATAGGCCCACCCCGTCCGTCTTTTACTGTTCCGGTTACAATATTTTGAGCAAATACAGAACTGCTCAGTAACATAATGGGTAAAAAGAATCGTAATAATTGTTTCATTGTAATTGATTGTTATTTGTTTTTTATTTGTTTTTTATTGTTTCTGTACCGCGACCGTTCATTCGGTTTTTAAGTTTACCATAAATTAATAAGGAACTTACAATAGTGTGTATGCATTTTTTTATACTTTTTTTCTGGGGTTCAAATATATGAATAATATGATTATAAACTATAGATTTAGTAGATTTTTTAAAATATCTGTGTTTGAAAGGTCTCTCCACCGGGTATTCTATAGCAATGTGATTAATTAAAGTACCCGAGTTTGGTTTGGTGATCGGGCCCTTACAACCCAGCGAAACTCCTTTACAGGTTGGGCTTCCAGGTCAGAAGGTTTGGCATAAAGCGGCCAGCTTTTAAAGTAACTAAAGGGGGTAACCGAAATTTTAAAAGCCACGCATGATTTAGCACCTGCGCCTAGGGCATATCAAACGCAATCTCGTATAGTGCTTCCATCAGAAAAAAAGTTTTCTGGTTTTGTATTTAAAATACAGGCGAATATGGATCCTCAACATCATGATAGAGTGGCTTTTTTAAGAGTGTGCTCGGGTGAGTATAAAAAAGGAATGAAACTGTATAATGTGCGCTTAAAACGTGAAGTATTAATTTC
>CAZMRM010000089.1:2602-11145 GCA_964568515.1 uncultured Chitinophaga sp.
TAACCATATTGTTGAAAATTGCGGTGCTTCAAAAATATTCAAATCTTTGGTTGAAGTGTTTTGAGTTCTTCGTTGTAACCAGACTTCCCATTTTAACTTACTGTTGATCGTATCCGCTAAAACCACTCTGCCCCAGAATACATTATGATGATATTTATTCTGTGAAATAGCGTTAAATGGATACTGCAGACAAGCTATTAATAGCAGGAGCCTTATTCTGAAAGCATTATGGTTATTGTCTATTTGTAGACAAAAATACATTTTAAGTTAATAAGGATAATATATGACTAAAGAAAAATTTGATTTATCAAATAATTCAAGAAGTATCTTAGAATTTTCAGTCCATTTATATTTAAGTGAACATCAGGATATGATACACTTATATTTAATTCTACATGAATTAAAAAAATTAAAGTGAAGTGGCTTTAGCAGGCCAAAACTCCACTTTAATTTTCAAATTATTTATTAGCGATAGATATTTTCACCTTTGTTTGCTTGCCAGTCTTCTTCAAAGAGTTTTGCGTCTTCTTCATTGCGTGGATGGATACCTATTACAATTCTGCCATCCTTTACTCCGGTTTCATATAATTTTGCTCTATCTTCCGGAATTCCTGCTCCTATAAGTGCACCAATCAAACCGCCGGTGATGGTTCCTGCTCCTGCCCCTGCCAAGCCTGCAACTATAGGACCTGCAATAATTAATCCTAACCCCGGAAGAACCAAACTGGTACCGATTGCCGCAATAATGCCTACAGTGGTGCCTACTGCACCGCCAATAATACTGCCCGTTCCGGCTCCTTCTTTTGCTTTATTACCGATTTCTGTTTCATCATGTGCAAAGTATTTCTTGCGAGTTTCATCAGACATAATTAAATTAATTTCATCTTTTGTATAACCACGCTCATTTAATTTATTGTAAGAACGTTCAAGACTTTCTCTATCGGTGAACATCCCTGTTAACATTTTGACTTCCGCTTTTTTAGTATCGGCGTTCTTTTGATCTTTCGTGGTTGTTTCCATTTTATTATTTTTAGTATTAAGTTAAATTTTCCTTATTTTCTTTTCCATTTGTGTCAAGCATTATACCCATTACTGTTTTAATTCCGGTAATTTCGATAGATGCTGTGTATCCCGTACCCTTATGCTGTATAAAGTTGTAAAACAATTTTCAGTGTTATTATTTTCAATAAAAAATCAGAAACGGTGAGGTAATAAGACCACGAATGGTTTTAAAATGCGTATGTTTCGAGTGGTAGGTAAAGTTTCCCCGTTCGGCGTAGTAACATTCTTTATAAAAGTATTATTCCCTTATTTTGAAATAGGGAGCTTTTATTCCGCTTATGAAATAAATTACCATCTTTGTATAAGAAACATGATTTCAATTTTAAATGAATTAAATAATAACACTATTATGAGACTTTTAATACCAATAGGATTAGGATTGGCTTTTTTAGGTTGGTTTTTATACAGATTAATAATCAAAAAGGATCTTAAAAAGCAACTTCATGTATTTTACCTTGGACTTGCTTTTATTGTGATATGGTTGGTCATTTATTGGCTTCTATTAAAAAGTTAGTATTTACTTTCTTGATGAACTGTAAAATTCATTATCGAAATCCGGATGATCATGCTAATAGGAATTTCTGCTGGCATGGCAGACGCTGGAACAATATAGTGTTGGCTCTCAGTAACAAGGATTTTATATAAGCTTGTATATTTTTTAATTGATAATCTCTCCTAAAAAAACTATATAGGTATCATTCGCATTTCTCTAATAACATCTCATCTCAATATAGAATTCATTTAAAGTGTTGTTACCGGACTGGTTGTGATGAATACTGTTACTCCCATTTGTTTTATTTACTGGTATAAACAAAACAATCGTGGCATCATTTTTTTATTAGCGATTACTCAAATAAAATTGCGCAAATGAAAAAGAAAACCTTTATTCAGTATTTAATAGTTAGCTCACTGATGCTTTCCATCTTACAGTTGAATGCACAAGACTCTATTAATAAAATTCAGGAAAATTATCAATTTGGTGTCGGTGGTGGGGCAGGGTTTACAACAGGATATGGCCTGTCTTTCAGATACGTTCCAAAAAGGTTTGGTGCTCAAATTAATTTTGCACCGTATAAAGATAAAAATGAGACAGAGCGGTACAGCTTGGGAGTTACTCTTATTTATATGCTCATGCAGAATAAAATCACCAACTTTTATCTTTACCAGGGAAATCATTATTACTATAATTCAGAAATAATTACGATCTACAATCCCAACATACCTGATCATGAGGAAAAAATAAGGAATACAGATCGCTATTTTAATAATGGCTTTGGCTTCGGCATAGAAATAATCATGGCCCGAAGAATAGGATTGAACCTAATGGCCGGGTATGCTTTTTATAACAATTTTCAGCAACTCAATGTTACAGGTGAAATGGCCTTATATTATAAATTCTAATTTTTCAATATCAGATTATCCGTTAATAAAAATACAGAGGTATTCTGATGAAAGATGGGCAATTTATTTTAAAACATTTATCCTGGCTTCATCTATGGCCTCGTTTTAATTGGTAGAATGTCCGGATGAATCAAGTGTTTTTTGTTAGCGCCTGCATAGATATATACTCGTCTGGCATTTCTACAGGCTCCTCTTATTTGTTCATTACATTTTTCTTCCTTTTTGTTACATATTCCTTTCCTCCCCGTTTTTTTTTACAACCATCATTTTATTTTTGCAGCCAAATAAAAAAGATGTTGTAGAGATGAAGAAAAAGATGATGATAGCAATTATGTTGTTGACAGGTCATGTTGCCAAAAGTCAAACAAGTGTCGGGATTGGACTTTATCCAACCGGCACCGAAGCAGGTTTAGGCTTTCGATTGAACAAGGATAAAAAAGTGGCTCTTGATGCAAGGATCACACGTGCTAACCTTTATAGCGATCAGAAAGTAGGACAATCCAATTTTTTGATTGAACTATCGGCTGTTTATAGAATCGTGTTGTTAGAGAGGGTAAGGTTTCATTTGGGCCTTGGATTTAGAGGAGATTGGAATCTGGTAACATCTGATAAATATGGAGCAGTTATGCCATTAGGTGTAGAAGCATTTCCTTTTCCTTTTCAAAATGCAGGATTAATTTTTGAAGCGGCTCCGTTTTATGTGTCTGATCTGCATTCAAAATGGGTGGCGGGGATACGGACAATGGCCGGTTTTGTTTTTTATTTCCCAACAAAAAATAACTTCAAAACCTTGAATCAACAAATGAAATAAAGAGCAGTTACTTTTCCCTCATTGGATTCCTCTTTATAACCTCAGCTTTAAAGAGTAGGAATTAATTTTATTTCTATAGTTGGCATTTTGTTTGTCTTGTCCAATAAAATCATAAATACAGGAAAATCATGGAAAATTATAATTATACAATTGAAGATCAAAATCAATATTTTGATTGTGTCGGAAGGCTACAGTATTTAATGAATAAGCAGCCTCAAACAGAGGGAATGAAAAAAGAGATTCAGCTTATTCAAACTGCAATTGAAAAGTTCAGAAAGAATCACATCAACATGATGATCAGCAGGAACTAGAATTGAATAATGATCAGAAGAAGCACAACCCGGTTGGGTTGTGCTTTTTGATTAAAAGATCCATGGCTCAACCACACTATTACGTGTGATGATAATAAGGATGCCCCTTAATAGAAATCTGCAATTTTTTCAAGTTCCTTGGGCTTAAGGATCGTAATTTTTCTACCATTGGTAGTAATGATTTTTTCATCCTTGAGATAGCGAAGAATGCGTACCAGTGTTTCAATAGTGGTTCCTACATAATTGGCAATGTCTTCTCTTGACAGATTGATAGCAGCAGCCTGGTTGTTTTTTCCATCTTTTTTATATTTCTCGTTAATAATAAGAAGGGAGAGCGCAACTCTTTCCCGTACCGGTTGTTGTGCAAAGAGACTTAGTTTATTGATCCATACAGTAAACTCATGACTTAAATTGGTGAGCAGGCGCCTTGCAAGAACAGGTGAAACTTCCAATGCACGAAGGAAAAACTTTTTGGGAATAAAGGAAATGACACAATCCTCTAATGCAGCAGCTGATACCGGATGTGCTTCTTCACAAAGTAAGGGACGGTATCCCATAATTTCACCCTTGCGATAGATATACGCAATTTGTTCCTTACCATCCTTATTGGTCTGATAAATTTTTATTTTCCCTTTTCGTAATATGTAAGCTCCTTTCGAGTAGCTTCCTTCTTTGTAAATGATTTTATCCTTTTTTACTTCCAGGCGCTGCATATCCTCTTTCAACAGTCTGAATTCTCTGGTTGGAAGGCCATCCAGAATAGAATCTGTTTTGAAATGATATTTTTCGAGTTTAAAAGTCAATGGTCTTTATTTTTTTAAGTTTTGTTCGTTTAGGATTCAGAGAACTGAAACAAGTTAATCTTTATTTGTCAATCAGAAATGATAAAGTATCAATTTTTTTCAGTTCAGTATGTGTACTTACTGTTAATTAATGTAATCATGCATGGTTAAAAAAAGGTAGGGACCTGTTTTTTTATGATGGATCAGATTATAAAAATATTAATATCTATAAAAATAATAGATATTGTAGATAATATTTATATTTGGCTTCCGGAAAAAAATAAATTTCTAAACCATTAAATCATTTTACAATGAAAGCAAACATTAAAGTACTGACATCCATCCTCTTTTTTACAGCAGGTTTTGGTTTTACGCTGGTTGCGCAATACAGTCCAACACCTCGTTTCCAGGGAAAAATCAGCAAAACATTAGCCGATACCAAAGAAGCTACACCTCAAATAGCTCCGAAAGCAGAAGAAGGTGCCCCCAATATCGTTTGGATACTGATAGATGATATAGGGTTTGGAGCTACCAGTCCATTTGGAGGATTGATCGAAACACCTGCCATCGATCGTCTTGCAAATAATGGATTGAGATACACCAATTACCATACGGCTGCATTTTGTGCACCAACACGTGCGGCATTGCTGACCGGACGAAATCCTCATTCTGTTCATTTTGGTTTTTTTGCAACACCGTCCTATAACACTCCTGGATATGATGGGTACCTGCCTTTTGAAAAAGCAACGGTTGCTGAAATCTTTCGTGAAAACGGGTACAATACTTTTGCAGTTGGAAAGTATCATGTAACACATCCGTCTGATGCTTCACAGGCAGGACCTTTTAATCGCTGGCCAACAGGCAGAGGATTTGATCATTATTTTGGTTTTCCGCCAGAAACCTGGGGAACCGATCAATGGCATCCTACTCTTTACAGAGATACACAACGTGAACCGGAGGATCCTAAAGGAAGACATGCAAATGAATTATTGGCGGATGAAGCCATTCGTTTTATTTCCAATCAAAAAGCTGCTGCACCAAACAAACCTTTCTTTCTTTACTTTGCTCCGGGAGCTGTTCATGCACCCATACAAGCACCTAAAGAATGGATTGAAAAGTATAAAGGAAAATTTGATGCAGGTTGGGATAAGTACCGGGAAGTAGTATTGCAAAATCAAAAAGAGAAAGGAATTGTTCCTCAAAATGTAACATTGCCGCCTCAAAATCCGGGAGTTAAACCCTGGGAGCAATTATCTGCAGATGAAAAGAAATTGTTTGCAAGACATATGGAAGCATATGCCGGTTTTGTTTCCTATACGGATCATGAAATTGGTCGTATCATCAGTTTCATCGAGAATCTTGGACAACTTGATAATACAATTATTGCTGTAATTGTTGGTGACAATGGAGCAGAAGGCGGCGGAAAAGAAATTGGACGCTTTCTTCCGGCCAGTCCCGACAATACGAAAGAAGAAAGAATTGCCAATGAAATAAAAAATCTTGATAAATTGGGAACAGAGAATTCTTCTGCTCTTTATCCTGACGGATGGGCTGCAGCTACCAATACACCTTTTCGCTTTTATAAAAGTTATGCAAGCTTTGAAGGTGGAACAAGAGACGGACTTATTTTGTTCTATCCTTCCAAAATTAAAGATAAAGGAGGTATCCGTGATCAATACTCTTATGTGAATGATATTTTACCTACAACCATTGAACTTGCAGGTGTAAAAGTACCAACTGTTATTAATGGATATCCTCAGGAACCCATAGAGGGAACCAGTCTGGTCTATACCATTGAAGCTCAAAATAAAAATTTGCCGGAGCGCCATACCATTCAGTATCATGAGATGACAGGCGGTTATGCTATTTATAAAGATGGATGGAAGGCTTCCTTTACACATGACAGAGCCAAACGAATTTCGGTTGAGGAAGAAAAATTATACTTGTATAATACGCGTGAAGATTTTAATGAGCAAAATAATTTAGCAGACAAATATCCTGAAAAGCTGAAGGAATTGGCAGAAGCATTCGATGCAGAAGCCTGGAAATACAATGTTTACCCGCTAAAAGATTCATGGGTTGCAACAAACAACAATACATTTGATAATGTAAAAAAAATTGTGCTTCGCCCGGGTAATTATTTTACAAGTTCAGCATCACCCCGTTTTCAATCCAATAGCTATACAATCACTGCTAATGCAGAAATTGCACAAACGGGAAGTCAGGGGGTATTGCTTTCCGTAGGAAGTGCTCTTGGGGGTATCAGCTTTTATGTAAAGGACAAAAAACTTGTTTTTGCATACAACGCAGATGGTAAGTTAACTGAAATCAAATCAACGAAAGATGTCCCTGCAGGGAAAGTAGATTTAAAGGCCGAAGTAAATTATAGTAATGAAGGTAAAAATAAAGCATTGGCGCTTTTTATTAACGGAGAACCCGTAGGTACAAAAGATCTGGGAAAAATAAGTTCGGCAGGACCCGGAGTGGAAGGACTTGAAGTTGGTAAGGACATCGGATTACCTGTTTCTACCGCTTATAAATCTCCTTTTGCTTTTACAGGAAAGCTAAATGATGTGACCATTGAATTAAGATAAAGACAGCTTATTTTCTCCTGTTACAAAAAAACAGGAGAAAATTTTCAATTAGTGCCGATAAGCTGATTGCATCAATTCGGGATTAGCTAAAAACTCATTTATTTTCAAGAGAAAAGAAAATGAACGTTATGACAATGCCGACGAATATCCTTATATTTGTCTCAATGAGATTGATCAGCTTCATACTTGCAATTTATTTTTTCGGACTATCAATGCTAACCTGCAATGATAAATTGGAAAGAGCAGATACCTGTAACAGTGTGTTTTGTGCTCATATTGATCTGCCACAAGATCATCAGGATGCCGATGAATGCTCCCCATTATGTATGTGCCATTGCTGCGGAGGAGTGATGCTGGTGTATGAATTTAGACACCATTTTAAAATCACCGTTTCCCAAAATCAGCAAGCCACTTATACTGTAAGTTATCCTTCCGAAATTTCATTTTCCATTTGGCAACCTCCTAAATTTTCCTGATTTTTTCTAATGTTTATGCATTGGATGTCTCTGTCCACAGAATGCGATTAAAGATTCTCATTTCATTTTATTTTTCCTGATGGATATTCCTGTTCCGGAATAAAAAACGGGAAAAAATTTGCTTGTTTTTTTCAGTAAAAATCAGGAGGTAGCTGGATTGTGCCCTTGTTTCTTTTATTCATCAAAACAGCAATGATGAAATGTTTCCAAATCATTTAAGAAACCGAATCATGCTAAATACAACCATTCAATTCAGTATAAAAAATAAGCTAATCGTTGGGTTGATGACGTTGGCCCTCATTATTTGGGGCTGCTGGAGCGCCACCAAATTGCCAATAGATGCCGTACCGGATATTACCAATAACCAGGTGCAAATTCTTACGCGTTGTCCTGCTTTAGCAGGACAAGAGGTGGAGCAACTGGTAACCCATCCTATCGAAAAAAGCATTTCCAATTTACCGGATCTGGTAGAATTAAGAAGTATCTCCCGATTTGGGCTTTCCGTAATTACTGCAGTATTTGACGAAAAAGTGGATATTTATTTTGCACGTCAAATCATTCATGAACGGTTAAAGGAAGCAGGAGCCCATATTCCAAAAAATGCAGGTGTTCCTGAACTGGCTCCTGTTAGTACGGGATTAGGAGAAATTTACCAATACATCATTCACCCTGTGAAGGGCAGTGAAAGCAAATACAGTGCAATGGACCTTAGAACCATGCAGGATTGGATCGTTGCCCGTCAATTGAATGGAACTCCAGGCATTGCAGAAGTCAATAGTTTTGGCGGACAGTTAAAGCAATACGAAGTGGCTGTTAATCCGCATAAACTATTAGCGATGAATGCGACACTTTCTGAAATTTTTACAGCACTGGAAAAAAATAATGAGAATACCGGTGGTGCATACATTGACAAAAAGCCCAATGCCTACTTTATTCGAAGCATAGGATTGGTTGGGTCTTTTGAGGACATAAAAAACATTGTTGTTAAATCCAATCCGAATGGAATTCCTATCCTGATTAAAGATGTAGCAGAGGTACATTTTGGGAGTGCCGTACGGTATGGTGCAATGACCTATAATGGCGAGAAGGATGTGGTTGGTGGAGTG
>CAZMRM010000090.1:0-9881 GCA_964568515.1 uncultured Chitinophaga sp.
ACACCGTTAGTATAACAGATGCAAATGGTTGTATTGCATTGGATACAACAGCACCGGATATTGTTGAACCACCCGAGTTTGCTTTATCAACAACAGTTGTTCCTGTTAAATGTTTTGGAGAAAATAATGGTAGCGCAGAAGTACTTGCAGCAGGTGGTACTCCGGCTTATAGTTACAAATGGACGCCAGGTATCAGCAATGGAACAATTGCCAGTAACTTGACGGCGGGTGTGTATACGATAGAAGTAACGGATACAAAAAATTGTAAGCAAGTGACATCTGTTACTATTACACAGCCGGATACCCTGACTTCTGTTATTTCTGCTTTAAAAAATGTAAGTTGTTTCAATGAATCAAATGGTGAATTAACAGTTGATGTAAAAGGAGGAACCTTGAATTATAGTTATTCCTGGCTTCCTGCAGGAGGCAATGGTCCGGTTGCCTCCAATCTTCCTGCCGGTACATATACTGTTAATATAGAAGATGCAAACGCCTGTACAACCACTTCTGAAGTCACAATTACGCAACCACTCCAAACCTTGACGGCTACTGCTGTTTCCACAAATGTAGATTGCTTTGGTTCCTCTACCGGAAACGCAACAGTAACAGTTGTTGGCGGTACCAGAGATTATAAGTACAACTGGACTCCTTCCGGTGGAACGGATTCGGCAGCTGTTAATTTAAGAGCAAACAATTATTATGTACAAGTAACAGATTTAAATGGTTGTGAAACAAATATTTCAATTCCCATTACGCAACCTTCTCCATTAACCGGAAATCTTCTTTCAACGGATGCTTCCTGCGGATTAAGAAACGGATCGGTCATTTCACAAATTTCCGGAGGTACACAACCCTATAAGTACCTGTGGTCACCAGACTCTTCAAAGTATACTTCTATATTAGGATTGATGGGCGGAACATATACATTGGATGTAGTGGATTCAAAAGGCTGCTCATTAACACTTTCTACTACTTTAATGGATCATCCGTCTCCTGTTCCAACAATTACAGCTGTTCAGAACATTTCATGTTTTGGAAGAAATGATGGAAGTATTACGCTTTCAATTGATAAAGGCAGTAAACCGTTTAAAATTAATTGGTCTCCATACGGAGGAGATAGCCTTATTGCCAAAAATTTGATAGCAGGGGTATATACAGCAACAGTAATTGATTCATTAGGATGCGAAGGGGCTGTTCTTGCAACGATTACCGAACCAACGCATTTGAATGTAAATCTTGTTTCTTCCGGTAATGTATTGTGTTATAATGATAATAATGGAAAAGCAACTGTTTTAGCCTCCGGTGGAACTCCTTCTTATTTTTATTATTGGTTGCCCATCAATGCGAGTACAACTTCAAAAAATGATCTGACAGCCGGTACCTACACAGTGAATGTAACCGACCAGAATAACTGTAAAGCATCTGTATCCCTTCTCATTGATCAGCCTCCGTTGTTGACCTCAGCAATTACAAATGTGAAAAATAATTTATGTATTAATGATTTGATAGGAAGTATTTCCGTTGAAACAAAAGGTGGAACTATTCCCTATAATTATGTATGGAACAGTAATCCTGTTCAGACAGGTAGCATTGCTTCGAACTTAGGTGCAGGAAACTATGAGGTAATTATAACGGATGCGCATGGTTGTGTAACGAAGCAGGATACAACAGTTACACAACCCTCACAGGTAATCACCAAAAGCGTTTCTAATGATACGATCTGCCCGGGTGAAGAAGCTACATTGATTGCTTCTGCAACGGGAGGTAGTGGTGATTATTATTTTATTTGGAGTCCTACAGATTCCGTTAATTTTGGAACATTGATCACTACACCAACTGTAACTACTACTTATACAGTGACAGCGTATGATAAAAACGGTTGTGTGGGAACAACAGATACAGCAACCGCATTATTGTATAAACTTGGACCAGAAAATATTGATGTGCTTGCAAATTCTCCGGTTTGTCCTGGACAAAGTACGTCATTATCGGTAGTAAGTACCGGTGTTACAGGTACACTGACATACTTATGGAATAATAATTTAGGTACAACAGCAGGCCCTTTTAAAGTCACATTGTATCAGCCCAATACATACACTGTAAAAGTAACCAATCAATGTGGTGAGTCAGCAATGGATTCGTTGAGAATTTTAATTACTCCTCAGCCAAATCTTGTAATGGGATCGGATAAAAATGAAGTATGTATTCCGGGAGTCATACAGTTTAATGATTCATCGGTGACCGGTAATATAAAGGATCCGATCATTACTTGGCTCTGGAATTTTGGAGATGGAACGACATCAACATTAAAAAATCCTGCCCATACGTACACACAACCAGGTCAATACCCTGTTACCTTAATGGTTAAAACAGGTGGCGGTTGCACCAGTAATAATGGCGGGGCACCTATACTGGTGAATGCGTATCCTGTTCCGGTTGCAGCATTTTCATTAAATAAAACAATGCTGAGTTTACCATATGATGATTTAAAATGCATCAACCAATCTGTCGGAGCAATAACTTATGACTGGGATTTAGGAGATGGAACAACATCTAAAGAAGAAAATCCAATACACCAGTACAATCAGATCAATGATTTTAGAATACAATTAATTGCAGGCAATAAATATGGTTGTTTAGATACAGCAGAGGCCCTTATTAAAACAGATGCTGACATTGTTTTTCCAAATGCATTTACACCAAGTACAATAGGAGGTACAGGAGGGCACTATGATGTTAAAAATTTGAACAATGATGTGTTTTTTCCATACACATCCGGGGTCATCAGTTACAAACTTCAGATTTTTAATCGTTGGGGTGAATTGATTTTTGAATCATTTGATGTGGACATCGGATGGGATGGATATTATAAAGGAAAACTTTGTGAACAAGGAGTTTATATCTGGAAGGCAAATGTGGAGTTGAGTAACGGAAAAACATTTAATAAAACAGGCGATGTCACATTACTCAGGTAAAAAAATGGTATCCATTATCAGCTTACTTTTAATAGTAGGTTTTTCGAAGGCACAGTTGTCTTCTTTAAGAGAGCAACAGCAATGGATAAAAGCTGATGATAAATTTGAATACGGCGATTATCTGGGTGCATTATCCATATATTCTCAATTAAATGCAATTGATACATCCAATCAGGAAATACTATTTAAAATGGGTGTTTGCAATTTCAACATACGGAAATATCGTAAACGATCCATTGATTATTTTAATAAGGTTGATCCGGATAATTTTCCTGAAACAAATTATTATTTAGGAATACTGAATACATTGAATCATCAGTATGAAGCGGCTATTAACTGTTTTGCAAACTATAGGAACAGTAATAAACCTAAAGAACATTCAAAAAAAGAAATTCAGGATTTAATTAATAAATGTAATACCGCAATTTTGTTTGAAAAGAACAAGAATGATTCTGTTAAGATAGTCAACCTTGGAAATATTGTTAATACAAGGTATGCAGAGTATGCGCCATTGATTTCGGAAAAAGAAGATTTTTTATTATTTACATCCAGGAGAAAAAATGAGGCTCACACAAATACGGATCCCCTTGGTGAATATTTTGAAGATATTTACATTTCCAGAAGAAACGGAAATGATTGGAATGCACCTGAATTGTTATTGGACACCTTAATTAATACTCCATTGCATGATGCAAGTACGGGTTTGTCGGCAGATGGAACAAAATTATTGATATACAGGACCAGTACGGATCTTAAAAGCGGTGATATTTATGAAAGTATATATAATGGAACAAAATTTACTTCTCCTTCGATTATTCCAACAAATGTCAATTCAAAAAAGTACATAGAAACAAGCGCCTGTTATTCACCGGATAACAATACAATTTTCTTTTCGAGTGATCGCCCCGGTGGTTATGGAGGCAAGGATCTATACTATATGAAAAAATTACCCAATGGGAAATGGGGATCTCCTTTTAATCTGGGGCCAACCATCAATACGGAATACAACGAAGATGCACCTTTCATTCATCCTCTGAATAATATATTGTTTTTTAGTTCAGAAGGGCATACCAATATGGGTGGCTATGATATTTTCAAGTCCTATTTTGATGACGAGGGTAAATTTACAGAACCGGAGAACCTCGGTTATCCTATTAATACCAGTGATGATGACTTGTTTTTTGTATTGAATGTGAGTGGTAATACCGGTTATTTTTCATCAGAACGGGAAGGCGGATATGGATCCCAGGATATTTATAAAGCGATGTTTGACCCGCCTTTGTATTTAAATGTTTACAGGGCTTCTGTAATGAACATCGAAAATGAAGTAATTGAAAGGTCAGAATTGGTTTTAACAGACAATTCAACCGGAAAACAAATTGGAATATATCAGTTGAATCCATCAACCGGAAAAGTATTGATCATAGCAGAGCCTAAAGAGTATACCGCACAAATCAAGGCGCCTGGATATGAAACATATACTGTAAAAATTAATCTGGCAAACGAAAGAGAATTGACATATAAGCTTTCAGAACGAACAAAATGAAAAAGATAATTGTGGTATTAATGATGTTTGTGTACATCCATACATATAAATTGTATGGACAGGACATGCATTTTACCCAGTTTTATTCTTCTTCTTTGTATTTGAATCCGGCTTTTGCAGGGGCAGAAGTTTGTGGCCGTGTTTCTACTTCCTATAGAAATCAATGGCCTGGTGTTTCCAAAGCATTCCGCTCTTTTTTATTTTCCGGTGATCATTATATTCCAGAGTATCATGTTGGTGTTGGTTTATTATTCGGAACTGATGCCGCCGGAAGCGGAGATTTAAAAACCACTCTTATTACCCCATTGATTGCATATGAAGCAAAAATGACCCGGTCATTGATCGTAAGGTTTGGCGTTCAGCCTGGTATCGGGATCCATAGTATCAGTTTCAATAAATTGCTTTTCGGTGATCAGATAGCAAGAGGCGGAGGAGTTGCAACAATAGAAGATCAAACACGTGGACGAACCTATTTTGATATTGGTGCCGGAATGCTTGCTTACACAAAAGATTTTTGGTTGGGGACTTCTTTGTATCACTTGAATAAACCCAATGAATCATTGGTGTCGAGTAATGAAAGTATTTTACCCATGAGGTATTCTGTTCATGGGGGATACAGCTATGCACTTAATGAAGATGAAAAGGAAGAATTTAAAAGAAGATCAATTGCAGCTGCATTTAATTATAGGGGCCAAGGTAATTTTGATCAGGTAGATATCGGGGCTTATTATATGCAGTATGTATTTAATCTGGGAATCTGGTATAGGGGTATTCCGTTTTTAAAATCATATAAACCCGGATATAGTAATAATGATGCACTGTCATTGATCCTGGGTTTTAAGACCGAACGTTTAAATATAGGCTACAGTTATGATTTTACAATTTCAAAATTGGTAAGTGCTACAAGTGGAGCGCATGAGGTGACTTTGTCATATCAGTTGTGCAAATTAACCAAGAAAAAGAAGAAGAGAATAATCGTTCCTTGTCCCAAGTTTTAGAATGGATAACCAATGGCAATGTTCAGGACTAAATTGTCTTTTCTCCATGCACGATCTCCAAATTGTATAGTACGAATCACCCATCTGTCATCTTCCGGTAAAAAAGGTTTTCTCAAAGGCATTCCCAGATCAAGACGTAATACAAAGAAAGAAACATCCACACGTAAACCGAAACCGGTACCAACAGCAATTTCTTTTTGAAACCGGTCCGCTTTAAATTGACCACCGGGCATTTCAGGATTATCTTTAATTAACCAAACATTTCCTGCATCAAGGAAAAGAGCTCCTTTTAACACGCTGATTATCGTGAAACGGTACTCCAGATTTGCTTCCAGTTTCATATCTCCCGATTGATCCAAAAACACACGGTTGGATACCGTGTCCGGTTTTTGATAAGCACCAGGGCCAACAGTTCTTGGCATAAACGCCCTGATACTATAAGAACCTCCGCTAAAAAATTGTTTGATGTAAGGCATCGTGTTTGAATTGCCGTAAGGAATACCGGCTCCTACAATGAGACGTGTTGCTATTTTATTATCCTTATCAAAAGTTAAATAATAGCGTGTATCAGTAGAAAGTTTAGAATATTGTGAATACTCATAACCGAATAATTTATAAGGAGAATCCAGTGTGGCTTTTTCTTTGCTCAAACCAGACTGAATCAGGTAGGCCATGTTGCCTGATAAATCAAGGGTGACATTAAAATAATACTGATTGCTCTTCTCTATACCAACAATGGAATTGTAAGTAAAGGAAACCCTGGAACCAAGCGTAAATTGCTGCTCAAAACTTTTCCGTAAAAATGTATTCTCTGATAATAATTTTTCAAATTGATCGGTTGTTTTCATCAGTTTTGCAAAATTGATAGAGATCGGATCAAACTGATATTCCTTTTGAGCAGTTTCTTTCCAGGTATATCCATAAGAAAAATTAACAGAGTTCATATCAAAATATTCTACCCGGTGAAGAATACGTACTCCTAAGTCAAATTTTGTTTTGGGTACAAACTGGCTGGATTCATTTCTTATTTTTATCGGTGCAACAAATTTAGGAACGAACAATTGTGTGTTGGCACCAATTTCAAAAGAGTTGAGTCCTTTTTTAGCACCTGTCAATTGTGTCTCAAAACTACCATCGATATTGAAAATAAATAATTCAGCTCCTTTACTCAGATTCCGGTTTTTATAACTCAATGTTAGCGCCGGTCCGGTAAAATTATTTGATTTGGTTACAGTTTGCATCTGAATCTGTAACGATTTTTTTTGTAGTTGTGTCAAATTGATCCAGGCATCAAGTGAGCCTTGATTGTTGATAATTGTATCAACAAATTTTATATTCGCAAATTTAAAAACGCCCATTCCCATTAAGCGGCTAATGGTTAAGTTATGCGCCTTGCGGCTATAGGTGTCACCTTTTTTCAAAAATACGGAACGCAGAATAGCGCTGGCATGAAATGCGCTATCCGTGTTCAAATAATAGTATCCGTCAATTTTAACCGTATCAATTTGATTTTTTTGAAGACTATCCAACGAATAAGAAGGTTGAATATAAATGTTATTCATAATGTAAGATGTTTTTGATTTCTCGGATACATCGGGTTTAACAGTTAAGGTCAAATTTATTTTCTTTTCAGTAGCATTGCTATCGGCTTTAAACAGCAGATAATCCGGAGTAAAAAAATAGTATCCTGTGTTTTTTAACTCATAATCAATCCTTACCCGTTCATCTTTAATAATATCAAGGTTGTACTGATCTCCTTCTTTGAGCAATGACTTTTTCTGTGTCGATTTTATTCGAATGCTTAGATCGTCCTTCATCTCCGGAAAGGTTATTTTTGAAAGTGTATAGGGACGACTCACGATTGCTGTATATTCAATTTTGGCTTTTCTTTTTTTGGAAGTTATGATTTTGTATTTTACTTCCGAATCAAAATAACCCAGACTGCTTAGCCGGTTGATCATTAAGTCAGAAATTTCTTTTGGATGTTCATCGCTGAGTAATACAGGAGGTTCACCCCATTTTTGCTTCAACCATTTCTTTATTCCTTTTTTAGGAGTGGGACCGGAGATGTTATAAACCCATAATTTTGCCCGCATCCACAGAATACGTTCATTCGGTTTGGGTCTGGCAATTTTATTTAGTTCTGTCTTGATGCGACTTTTATCTTTAATATTATCCTTTGATTCCACATCAATGGTAGCACCCACATATAAATCTTCACCAGCTGGTAAATATTTTATATTGCTGCAACCTGTTCCGATTAGTAAGATAAGTACTGCACAGAAGAATAGACTATTTGTTTGAAGTGATTTTCTTAAAAAATACATATAGCATTAATCATCAACCTTTTTTCTGGGTTTAGGTTTTGAAAATAATTCTTTAAATTTATTGTAATTCCTTCTGTATATAATCCCAAATCCTGTTTTTGTCAACTCACCTTCAATTGGATTTTCATATTCATTTTCTCTGAACCCTTTTAATTTATAGCGTCCATCTTCTGTTAATTTATATTCAATACTGATATTTCCAGCAACATCACTGGCATTGTTTTGTTTCGCTTTCTCGCCTTCAACATCCACATTTCCTCCCACCTGAACGGTTACCCTGTCATTTAACAATGTCTTTGAAACGCCGAGCTGAAGTTGTGTTCTGCCGGTTTGTTCTCCACTGGAATAATCTTCGTAAGAGTTAACACCCAGGTTTAGATCAACACCTTTCACATATTTTTCTGAAAGATTACTTAACTGCTGGGTAAGAATTCTGCTGGCACTGGCACGTGAAGTGGAGGAGAGTCCTCCTGCACCACCGCTTTCCAAAGGATCTTCACCGATGAACCTGTTTAATGCAAGAAGTGCAAATACTTGTTTATTCAATTGTGATTCATCTGCTCTTAATTCATTAAGTTTAGCATTCACCGCTCCATTTAATGCTCCCCGTTCATCCGCCGGTTGTTGTATGTCAAAACTTATTTCAGGAGTGGATACAAATCCCGTCATTTTCAGGTAAACAAGAAAATTCATGAGGGTACGATATTTATTTTTTTCCATTTGATCTGCTCCTGTCAATTCATTTTCAACCAGGTCAACAGGTGAAGCTTTTATTTTGTAAATGGCTTTTATATCCACATAAGGATCAGTTACATCTCCCGACCAGGTAACGGAACTTCCTTTGGCCACTGTAAAATTCTTTTTAATGAAATCATTCAATGTTAAATGATAGCCTCCATCATTAATCCGGTATTTACCAATCAGATTCATCTTTCCTCCCTCATCCATGCTAAACTCCAGCTGTCCGCTTCCTTTTATAAACAAGGAATCACCAGACACACGGTCAACAAGCATTTTTAATTCTGCATCCTTATCAAAATTGATGGTAGCATTTACGCTCAATCCTTTTGTTTCAGAAACTTCATTTCCTTTTTCTCTGACCATAATACTTTTACCGAGTTCGAGTGTGTCGATAAACTCAACAATACCTTTGATATCATTTTTTCCTGAAGTGTTTTCCGGTTTTACATAAGTAATAACCGTTCCTTTATTCAAACCAATTTTAGCATCAATCAGCGGATGCGTGCTTGTTCCTTTCAGCTTTATATCACTGTCCAGGTAAATTGTTCCAAAATATAAAGGATTGCTTTTTTCTGTAGTATTAAGTGCTAAGAAGTTATCAGTTTTTAAACGGATATCAAAAGGAATAGATTTAAAATCTTCAATGGACACATACCCATCCACAACGGCTTTGTTATTCAAAGAATCAATTAATATAAAAGAATTAAAACGGACTTTCTTTGATTCAAAGCTGATTTTTTCATTTTCCGCCCGCAGATAGGTATCTACCACTTTTGGACGGAAAGCACAGGAATTAAAGCTTAATGTTCCTGTAAGATCCGGAGCAGAAGGACTACCTTTGATGATCATCTTTCCTTCTAATTTTCCTGACATTTGTGTAACCTGACCAAATGTATAAGGTTCTACTGTTTTTAGGTTAAGGGAATGAATGGCTAATAAAAAATCAAGCCTTGGTTCTTTTGTTTCCGCGAGATAGGCACCGTTCAATTGTATATCATTTTCATTTCCTGTTATGTTCAATTTAACATTATATTTTTGTGGATTTTCATTGTTATTGGCAATAAGTCGAAGGTCTCCTGTAGGTATTTTATTAAATACTAAGCCCTTTATTTCCAAGTCAGAAGTGAATGTTGAAATAGCATGCTGTTTTTTTAATATAGCATTGCCATTTATGGTTCCGCTGATAAGCTCATTTTCATTTTCTCTTATTTTTTTTGATCAATGTCTCAATCACCTTTAGCTTTGAATCCCTCTGAGCTCACACAAGCTCTTAATCAATATGTTTCTTTGGAAC
>CAZMRM010000090.1:9891-11021 GCA_964568515.1 uncultured Chitinophaga sp.
TAAGCTCATTTTCATTTTCTATTATTTTTGATAATGTTTCAAGTTTAAAATCACTAAACTTTATTTCAAGGGGTGCCTGTTCCTTTTTCTCCTGACTGTTTATACTTATCGTTTGAGTTTCCTGTTTTATAATTAAGTTATTAGCAATGAGTCCGGCTTGGCCAAAGGACAGATAATTACTGGTATCTACTGCCCAGTAAGAATTATTTAAGATAAGCGTGGGATCCAATTTTAACTGGAAAGTATGATCTATACTTTTTAAGTTACCCGCTATCTGCAACATTTTAGTGCTGTCGTCTTTTGCAGTATTTAAAAGAAAATGGATGTTATTGTGTGCTAAATCACTTTTAAAAAACAAATTTTCGAGTTTAATGGTTGGATTGGATATTTCAGCTATATTTATTTGTGTAGTGAATACGTCTGTAGTAGAATTCACATTTATTTTTAATGAATCGATAATGATCTGTGAATAAACCAGCTGTGGGAGATCAAGATCCATTTTTATGTTTTTCGCTTTGCTGTCGTACATTCCTCTTATAGAAAAAGGTGTTAATTTTTCAAGTTTGGGAATCAGTCCTTCGGTGAGAAGTGTAGGGTCTTTTAAATTAAAGTCAAAATCAAATCGTTCCGGTTTTGATGGTGTTAAGGTATCTTTTTGTTGAAAATCAAAGTAATAGCTAAAATGTTTTTTGATTGCTTGCGGAAGTTCATTCAATGTAATATTTCCATTTAAATGGGCATCAAAGATGGGTGAGTTAAGGGAAATAGCGGCAATATTTTCTTTGTATTCGGAAACAAGTGTAAGTGAGTCCACCTTGTATTTATCTTCGTTTTTAATGAAAACAATATTTTTAATACTAGCGGTTCCTGTCATATTTTCGGTTTGTTCTTTTTTAAGGTCAGATTGAAAAACAGCACTTATTCTTAAATTTTCTTCAGTGAAATTCAATGCTTTCAGGTCAGCTGCCTTTAAATCAAACACAAAATTATATTTTGGATTCACGGAATCCAGGTCGATAATTCCGGAATAATTAAATACCACATTGGAATCTTTGATGTTTGCAGTACCATCAAATGATTTTTTGTTGATGAGTCCTTCGATAACTAAATTTTTGTATCTGTATTTTTTG
>CAZMRM010000091.1:0-3656 GCA_964568515.1 uncultured Chitinophaga sp.
CCTGCCACTGGTTGCTATATAAAAAGCTTTTGCCATCACTTCCGGAATTTCATCGGCGCTGGTTACCTGGTAATTCCATTTTGTGATGGGAGATGTAATGTTCATTACATCTGCTTCCTGAAAGGCATCTGTTCCCAGCAATGTATCTTTTACCTGTCCAACAATACAGATCATTGGTGTGGAATCCATCAATGCATCAGCAATACCTGTAACGAGGTTGGTTGCACCGGGACCGGAAGTAACAAGACAGATACCTGCCTTTCCTGATACACGTGCGAAACCTTGTGCTGCATGTGCGGCACCTTGTTCATGACGAACCAGTATATGATTGATGCGATCCATGTAATCGTACAAGGCGTCGTACACAGGCATGATTGCTCCGCCCGGATAACCAAATATTGTTTCAATTCCTTCTTCTACGAGACAGCGCATAATAGCTTCTGCACCGGTAATTGTTTGTGTCGCCACCTTATTTTGCTGATTCGTTTTTATATCAAGTGTTTCTGTTATCTTCATAATTGAATTTATATATCCGTTAAACATCCGGTGCTGGCTTCGCTTACATTCTTAGCATATTTATAAAGCACACCTTGTTTTACTTTCAATTCCGGCTGTTTCCATTGAGCTCTCCTTTTTTCTAATTCCTCATCGCTGATGTGCAAATGAATTTTGTTATTGATGGCATCAATGGAGATGGTATCAGCATTTTTTACAAGTGCAATATTGCCTCCTTCCTGTGCTTCAGGGCAGATGTGGCCGACGACAAATCCATGAGTCCCACCGGAAAATCTTCCGTCTGTGATAAGAGCAACGGAGTTCCCCAATCCAGCACCGATTATTGCTGCTGTAGGTTTTAGCATTTCCGGCATTCCGGGTCCGCCTTTTGGTCCTACATAACGAATCACAACAACATGTCCTGCTTTTATTTTATTTGCTTTTAACCCTTTATCCATCTCTTCTTCCGAATCAAAAACAATGGCTTCTCCTTTGAATTGTTCGCCTTCTTGTCCGGATATTTTTGCCACACAACCTTTCTCGGCAATGTTCCCGCTTAGTATCTGTATGTGTCCGTTTGGTTTTAAGGGATCAGTCAATGGTCGTAATAGATCCTGCTCTTCACCGAGTGGTTTTATATCTTTAAGATTTTCTGCAACTGTTTTACCGGTAACTGTTAATAAATCTCCATTGATTAATTTTTGTTCGAGCAACGATTTCATTACCGCCGGTATACCTCCCAATTTGTGCAAATCTTCCATCAGGTATTTCCCGCTTGGTTTCAAATCAGCAAGTACAGGTGTTTTATCGGATACATCCTGAAAATCTTTTAGTGTTAATTTAACACCTGCTGCCTGTGCAATAGCGATGAGATGCAAAACAGCATTGGTTGAACCTCCCATTACTGTTACCATTACGAGTGCATTTTGAAATGCTTCCCGTGTTAAGATATCTTTTGGTTTAATATCTTTTTCAAGTAATAAACGAATGTAATTTCCAACAGAAAAGCATTCTTGTTTTTTTGCTTCACTTACCGCAGGCGCTGAAGAGCTGTATGGTAAACTCATGCCCAGCATTTCGATTGCAGATGACATGGTATTGGCAGTATACATTCCACCGCACGCCCCAGGACCCGGACATGATTTCATGATGATTTGTTCGTATTCTTCATCACTTATTCCTCCTCTTACTTTTTTACCATACGCTTCGAAACAGGAAACGATATTCAATTTTTGTCCGTTGTGGTTACCACCTTTTATAGTACCTCCATACACCAATATAGATGGACGATTTAAACGAAGCATAGCCATCAATGCCCCTGGCATATTTTTATCGCAACCGGTAACAGCTACTAAGCCATCATAACAATGAGCTGCCGTGATCGTTTCCATTGAATCTGCGATGATCTCCCGGGAAACAAGCGAATAACGCATTCCTTGTGATCCGTTGGTAATGCCATCACTTACTCCGATGGTTGAAAATTGTAATCCCACAAGATTGGCATCCACTATACCCTGCTTTACATAATTTCCCAATTGATTCAGATGCATGTTACAAGTATTTCCCTCGTACCCGGTTGTTCCGATGCCTATCTGAGCTTTTGCCATATCACCTTTTTTTAATCCCGCACCATACAACATTGCACGTGCAGCTGGCAGCTCATCATTTTGCGTGTAGATCCAGCTATGCTTATTTATTTTAGTATCCATTTGTTTTTTTATTTTCTGCAATATTAGCTGATATGAAATCCTCACTAAACCCAATATTCAAATTTGCTACGATGTGTATTTTACAATTATGACGCTATAATCGTCTATAAATGCCATATTTAAAGCTTTTATACAATTTTTAATTACGATGCCCAATAGCATTTATTATTGTAACACTTTGTCATAAGACAGACTTAATACTTTGGATTTACCTGTTACAAGCTCTGAATAATGCTTTGCTATGGATGCTCCAAGTGTTTGAGAAAAAGGTTTTGAAAAGTTAACATCATCCACTGATTCTATTCCTACTATTTCTGCAGCTGTTCCGGTATAGAATGCTCCTGTTGCACCTTTCAGATCGGCCGGCTTCAGATGTTGTTCTTTCAGAGTGATATTAAGTGCTTTCGCAAGTTCAATTACTGTTTTACGGGTGATACCATTCAAAATATTTCCTGTTGGAGGTGTATACAGAATCCCGTCTTTTTCCAGAAAAAAATTAGCACCGGGGCCTTCTGCAATGTTACCGTTTAAATCCAGCAACAAAGCTTCATCAAATCCTTTTTGTTTTGCTTCCGTACTGGCAACAATTGAATTTACATACTGCCCTGAACATTTCGACTCCATTGACAATGCTTTAGGATTTGGACGCTGAAAAGAAGAGATCATTAATCGCAATGTCTTATCTCCAAGATATTTATCCCAGGCCCAGGCACATATAAACACATCCGATTTTTCAGGGGATTTGAGCGACATGTTCGGATCGGCAGCATACACCAATGGACGTATATATGCTTCTTTTAAATCATTCCGTTTTAATAATTCATACGTTGCATCTATCAACTCATCCACTGAGTAGGCAAGCGGAAGATTTACCAATTCACATGAGCGTTTCAGGCGCTCATAATGTTCTCTACCTTTAAACATTTGTGTTCCTTCATCAGTAAGATAAGCACGTATACCTTCAAAGGTTGCATATCCGTAATGAATCGTTTGTGCAAACATGCTACAGCCGGCATCTTTTGCTTTTAAAAATTTTCCGTTTATAAAAACTGTTGTGTCATCGTTGTAATACATCATAGCTCTTTTTAGTTGTTTCGCCTCATTCTTGCAGAGACGGATTGTTTATTATTTTTTTATTTATTATTTTTTTCATTCTTTCCACCGTTCGAATGAAAGCAAAAAAAGAAGCCTTTCTCGGTGGAGAAAGGCTTCAGTTATATACAAGCAATACAATCCCCACCGGCTATTCGCTGGTAATGACAATTGTAATGACTACGTTTAACTTAGCTGAAAAATTCATTTTAAAATTGATTTGCTCCGGAGAGCGTTCTAACTGCTTTTATGTTTTGCGGGTACAAAGGAAGATGAACTTCTAACCGCTCACAAAACAAAAACTACAAATCATTAAGCTTCACTAACAAACTATTTCATACCTAAGCACTCCGAAAAGCC
>CAZMRM010000091.1:3666-4201 GCA_964568515.1 uncultured Chitinophaga sp.
TACCATCAATAGTTTTAAAAAACAAAAAATTAAGCTCAACTACCCTGTTTTTATATATAAAAAAGATGAAATCCTTAATAAATCATCAAAAAATCGAATAGTGATTAGAATTGGAATGCTAAACCAAGCTGACAAATAGTTGTGGCTCTACCAATTTCGAAAAATAAGCCGATATGATCTTTGATCATAAAACGGGCTCCTAATGTAAGTTGGTAATCAAAATCAAGAACTGTCTTTTTTTGTGCTGTATTGGTATTGGTTGGATTGGTATCTTTATAAAGACTGATAGTGTATAAATACCCTAAGCCTGCTCCTCCATAAAAATCAAGCTTTTGCCCAACCGGAAAATGTCCGTTTAGTCGCAAAAAACCGCCAATAATTTTGTTTTTGATATCTGCGGTGTATTTATAATCAGAAGGATCTGAAACATCACCATATTTATACGTTTGTCTGCTTGCAGAATATTCGAAATTTAATCCCAGACCAAAATACTTATGTAAACCATGTTCATATTTCAAAACCCCGGTTCCATAGT
>CAZMRM010000091.1:4211-11014 GCA_964568515.1 uncultured Chitinophaga sp.
TATAATCATAAAAATTTTTGTAAAAATTAAATTCATCTGTAATACGTTTGCTGGGAGGCAATCCAAAGCCAATCGAAACTACATTTGTTCCATCATCAAAAGCTTGTGCATATGAGCTGGAGTTACAAAATAAAAATGAAACAAGTACAAAAAAAATAATTGATGCTTTTCTTTTCATGATCTGAGTTGTTAATTAATTTAGTTTTTCTTCATTGTTTTAAAAATTTTATCAGTTTTATAACTGATATTGCCTGATTTCACTTACACTACAAAGCTACAGCAGGCGGTGACGGGGATGATATTTATTGAAATGCATTCATTTTAAAAGTATTTCAACATCACAAGATCGGCATTTTATAGCCATCTTATTCCGGTCCATGAACAAAAATAACTTATTCTTGCCTTATTCCAACATTAGCTGATAATAAAAATTCCGGAAACTCCAATGGAGAGTTTCCGGAATCAGGTTAAAGGATCGTATCCTTATTCTTTAATAATCTTAATCACTCTTTGCGTATCAAGCGTATTTACTCTTACAAAGTATACACCAGCAGGCAAACCATTCACATCTAACTGAATATTGTTTTTCTTGATGGAATTGTCTTGCATTACTACTTTACCCAACATATCAACAATAGCAAATGAATGGATTGTTTGTGTTGCTTTTAAATTTAATAAAGTGGTTGCAGGGTTAGGATATACTTCAATACCTGTATTGGCATCGGGTTCATCTACACCGGTACATACTTCAATGTTAGCAACAACCGGTACTGCTTTACTTACACAAAGATCACCGCCAAGTACCCATTTATAGAAGTAGTAATAATAACCGGCGCTGGTATAATTTGTCCCGGTAATTTTTACAGCAGACCCAATTGTGTATGGGAATTGTGCCCCGGCTGTATTTCTGTATAGATTTGCTGTTCCGTTTACTGCCAGCTGATACCCGGTTCCGGTAGTCAATGGAAAATCCAATGTGATGGTGCTAACACCAGCTGCAATATTCACATCTTTAGAGGTGATCACAGTTCCACTGGAATTACGCAATTCGATTTTGCGGGTACCCGCTGCATCTGCCTGTACATCTACTGTTTTCAGTGTTGTATTTGCTAATACATCAAAAATTAAATAACGATCAGTAGAGTTGTCAAATGCACCGTTTGCTCCAACACTTGTTGCACTTGTCGGTCCACCCGTAACTGCCGGTGTACCCGATGTGCTGGTTACATAATAAGTAGTGGTAGCTGTAATATTCGGAATCGTGTATGATGGTCCGGTACCTAAAGAAGTAGTAGCCGAAGGAGAATCATACCAATTTAAAGTTCCTGCCCCTGTAGCTGTCAATGTAAGTGCTCCCGGTCCGCAACGTTCAGCACCTGCTGCAACAGGATCTCCGTTGATAACGATATAACTTGTTTTAATTTCATCATCTGATCCATTTGCACAAGTACCACCTGAAACAGTTAATTTAACTGTATAGGATCCGGCTTTTGTGTACTCGTGAGAAGGATCTTTATCGGTACTGGTAGTACCATCGCCGAAATCCCATTTATAGGTTGTTGCATTAGAACTCGTATTTGTAAACTTAACGGTTACAGGTAATGTACAGGCTGTTGTTTTATCAGCAGAGAATGCTGAAGTTGGAACGGATGCCTGATCTTTATCACCTACACCAATAGCATAAAATGCATCGATTGTTGCGTGTAATTCCGGTGAACAAGTGCCATAAAGGTCAGTTGCCGCTTTAATTGCAGCTGTACGTGCACCTGCATAGTTTGTATTGGTTGTCATGTATGAAGTCAATGCCCTGTAGGCAATTTTCCCGGCTTTTTCAATACCAACACCTGTTATATCATAAGCATTGTTAATATCATTGGTACCTTTGCCGCCATCACTTAACAGATAGAACCAGTGACCGATAGGGCCACTATTGGTATGTACTCCCCCATTGTCACCACTACCCGTTGCCCAGTTGGTTCCTTTATATGTATCCGGATTTTTGTGTGCTTTAGGATCAGCCAATGAACGTTGCCATGCATTATTGGTTGTAAAATCTTTACCCATAATCCAGTTGTGTTCGTTTGCACCTGGTCTTGCAAAGGCTTCGACACAAGTACCGAAAATATCAGCGAACCCTTCATTTAACGCGCCTGATTCGTAGCTGTAAGCAAGGTTGGCAGAGTGTGTAATAACTCCATGTGTTAACTCATGTCCGCAAACATCCAATGCGGCAAATGGTTTTACATCATTACCGTTTCCATCACCATATAGCATATAATCACCAGTCCAGTATGCATTCATATTATCACTGTTATGAATATAGCTTAACAGCAAAATCCCTTTATCATCCAGGCTGTTTCTGTTATGCATTGTTTTATAGTAATCATAGCTCATTTCAGCTCCCCAGTGTGCATCCAGGCCATATCTGTCGTTATTGGTGATGTTCCAGTTGTTGGAAGTTCCGGTGATGTTTGCTTTTTGAGACCATGTTTTGGTATTGATCCCTTTTCCTCTGCTCGTTTCTGTTAAGGTATAGGTAGATCCTGATTTATTGGAAGTAATCGTTCTTGTTCCACTATACAAGGTATTTGCAGTTCCTGTTTCATCGGCGGCATGCAACAGGTTCATGGTTGCTACTACTTCACCTGTTATTGCATCCACAAAAATATTCTGACGTGTAAAAGGTTGTTCCGCAAAAATATTAAATTTATAAGCGAGCACCATGTTAGAGGCCGAATAGTCTGTATTTTCCTTATGAACCACTACCAGTTCTCCTTTTGGAGCATAACTAAAATCAGGTTTTTGCAATGCGGCACGTACACTTTCTTCCACTGCCTTGTTTTCCCACATATATGTTTTTGCATTGACTTTATTCAATGCAAGTTTTAAGGCAGCCTGTTCACTGATTGAAGGCGCTCTTGAAGCTCCGGCTTGAAAGTTAACATAATAATCACCGTTAACGGATTCGATCACTCCGTTTTTTGCATGTGTGATCACCATAGAACCTTCTACAGGCACACCGTTCAGATACTGCTTGTATCGTGTATGTGTAAAACCCAGGTCATCGGAGTCAACACTGTAGGGCTGAAGAACAGAAGAAGCAGGTAAATTAAGTGCTGTACCTGCCCAATTTGCAAAATCAGTTTGCCTGATCTGGTGCCCTTGCTGAAAATCAATAAATGCAGGAAGGTGTGTTTCCTGATGCTCACTGAGCACTACAGTGCCCGCAAGTCTGTTGCTTTGTTGAGCATACAAGGATGTTCCTGCGCATAAAGCAGCACAGGCTCCTGCATAAACAAAAAGATTGTTGGTAAATTTTAGTTGCATTTTAATAAAGTTTAGAGATTAAGAATAACGAATTTATACGAAAAACCCTGCTTAAGCAAATAAATACCAGCGGGTTATAAAATCTATCTTTTGTCTTTTTTTTACAATAGATATCAAATCGGGGTGAATATCCTGATAAATTCAAGTTTCATCATCCCTGAACCCCGGTTTGTCGAAAATGGAAAATGTGAAAATTTAAGAGGATTGTTCTACAAATAAGGATTAATGCAGACTTTTTTCCTTCTGTTCAGCCCACTCCCTGAAGTTGAAAAGTTTAAAGAATATCTTTTCAGCTTCTGAATGTTCAATGACTGAAAGGGATTTTGCAAGCTCTTTAAATTTTTTCTTGATCTCTTGTGTGTTTGTTTCTTGTAGTATAGTTTTAAAAAACTGTAGAATAAGCTTATGATAGCCATCAAAGGAATTATTTTTTGTTAAGAAATTTTCCGTTGATTTCAGAATGTATTCCAAATGATCATAATTTCTCAATTCATAATGGATCATCAGGTTCAACACTTTTGCAAAGCATTGAATATCGGCACGCATAATATTCTTATATCCTAAAATAAGGTTAACATATTTTAATGACTTGGAATATTCGCCAACAAGGAAATAGAGCATTGTAAAGCTATCCAGAGAAGCAATAAAGAATGAGTTATTGAACAACGTCTCATTTTCCAGAAGCTCTTTTTCTACTTTGTGAATATAGGTAACACCTTCTTTATACTTTTTAGAAAACAAGTAATAAGCAAGTTTATTCACCACTACCTTTTCTTTTATTCTAAACTGCAAGTAATTATTATCTGTCTGAATATCTTCTAATTTTTTAATCAGCTGCAGTGATTCTTCATATTTCCCTAGCTGATGGGATACAAAAATAAGATTGTTCAATGCTGTTGTATAATTTATGAAACTGACTTTCAGTAGTTCCTGATCCTTCTCCATATGAGCCACCAGCTTGATAAACGTCTCATATCCTTCTTGTTTTTTCTGATCCGTGTTACCATTCATCAGGATCCTGCCGCGTAAGTGATAATAATAAACTCCTGCTTTGTAGGATTGGAAAGGATAATCGGGCTGCAGTAAAGGATGATTTAAAAGTTCGAGTTTTCTGCGTTGTCTGATATCTTCCGATTCCTGAGAATGAAAAATTGAATTGTAAACATTTCTCAGATATTTCAGCTCTGCCAATTCTGAAATTTTAGCAAATACAATTTTTTGCTTACCATAAATTTCCAATGAATAGTTTGTCGTTTCATTATCGGCGAGTAAATCATAATTTAAGCGCAGCAAACGATCATATATATCTAAACTCAGTACAAAAAAATCATATCGCTCTGCAACTTTTTCTGCCTTTACCAATACCCGGTAGCTTTCTCTGTAAAGTGCCTTTTTTATGAGCACTTCGGCATTTTGCATCAAATCGATCAAGCCACTTTTGACAGAAGATTCATTATAATAAGACTTTAATTGTTTTAAAATAAGATTGAACAGGTAATTTTTAACAACGGGTAAATGTTTGACAAACGCGTGATTTTTAAGTTTCAGTTTTAATTTGTTTTCATTGTACTCATCAAATTTATCGATTGCGTAAAATAAGGTAAGATAATCTGTTGACTCCGATTTTTTTGCCGGAAGTGACTTTACAAAAAAAGCTTTTTCTCCTTGTGTAAGGGACTTGATAAGTGCAAATAAATTGTCTTTTGACATGATACTATAATTAAAAAAGAAAGCTTATTGATTATTAAACAATTATTCCGGCCAAAATTAAGGTAAAAATTTGAGCCAGCCATGCTTCCATTCCATTTATCGTTTGTATACTGAATTTATTTACATCTTCTGCTTCACAACTGATCATAAAAAAAAGAGCGATCTCCGATCGCTCTCAATTAGTGCGAGTGCATTCGGCAACCAGTTGGTATGCATCGAACGCCTCGGCTTAATTGTATAAAATAAGTTCAGGACAGTATTTTTACTAAAAAAAACAGATGACAAAATTCAAATGTCATACCACGGTTCTTTTACATTTCTTATTGTTCCCTTCACATTCAAAAAGCATTATTTTTCAATTATTTCAAAAATAAACAATGTGTTATGAACATATTGCAACGTATGTTTCCGTGTAGATTTTTTTCACCATCGAATTGCGTAAACATGTTAAACTGATGATACAACCGCCATATTTACTGTAAAACGAACCATGGCATTTTACATGGTATATTTTACTACATTTATATGTGCATATGAAAAAAGTTGTTATTCTTTTGTTTCTCACTTTACTGATTTCTGACCGGTCCGCTGCACAGGACACCATTAAGCAAAGTACCATTCATTCTATTTTTGATATCCCTCATAAAACTGCCTGGCAAAAATGGATGTGGATACATCGCAGTGTTGCCTACATGATTACTAAAGAACGCAAACCTTATTTTGATACGGCTTATGTACGCACGTTTAAAAAAAGTGTAAGCATCACCATTCCTGTTTCCAGCCGTTTTTTACGATTTAATTTAGTGGATTGGGCAAGTGGTAATACACTAAAATATTCTCCCAACAGTTCGTATGATTTGGGCTTCAGTCTCAGTTCCAGATGGGCTACTTTTCAGTTGTTAACCGGCATCAGTATTTATGAAAATTACAAAAATCAAAAAGGAGAGACGCGTTTTCATGATACACAGTTTAACATTTATGGCGCACGCGTAACAAGCGATATTTTTTACCAGGATTACCGGGGGTTTTACATTCGCAATTCATTATCCTATCCTGTTTATAACAGTAAAAACCGGTATGCTGTCAGAAAAGACATTCATGCTGTTTCTTTTGGTGTAAGTTCTTATTACATATTCAATTCAAAAAAATTTTCCTACAGAAACGCTTTTGCATTTACAGAGGTACAGAAAAAAAGTGCAGGTTCTTTTTTAGCAGGAACTTACTATTTTCTATTCAATGTAAAGGGTGACAGTTCCATGGTAGGATTTCCATTCAGACCGGTATTTGATAGTTTAGCTTATATACAAGATGCAACGCTACAAACATATGGGATCAATATCGGATACATACATACCTTTGTTTTCTTTAAGCGATTCTATACAACTATTTCATTGGTTCAGGGAATTGGGTTAGAACAAACATTATATAAAGATGATAAGCAGAAATCATTTAGCAGTCCATTAAAAGGAGCCGCAAAAATAAATTGCCGTTACGCCTTAGGATATAATTTTGGAAGGTTTTATGCAGGAACTATGGGAATACTGGATTATCTTTTGTTCACAAGTAAATCCAACACAACGTTTAATTTTAGTACAGGAAAAATTTGCGCTTTTATCGGCTACCGTTTTTATTTCCTGAAAACAGAACAAAAAATTTTACGAAAATTAAACCTTATTGATTACCGTCTATAGATTTTATGCTTTCAGGATCGTTTTAAAATTAAGTGAGTATCGGGAACTTTATACCAAGCAATACTATTTATCTCT
>CAZMRM010000092.1:0-11005 GCA_964568515.1 uncultured Chitinophaga sp.
CCGAAACAACAAGGACATCAGCAACGGAACCGCCCAAAACCCAATAATCGTTCTCAACAGGCGAACAATACTAAACCTCCACAACCATAGGTCATGTCCAAATTCAAAGAAACAAGAATGAGAACCCGCTGTTTAACATTTGTTTGTTCCATGCTTCTGCTGCTTTCCGCCTGTGACAATAAGCGCATTTTTGAGGAAAATAAAAATATTCCGGACAACAATTGGGCAGCCAGTAATATTGTAAAATTTGATGTGGAAATAAAGGATCCGTCAACACCTGCAAATTTTTATATTAATGTTCGGAACGCTGATGGCTATCCTTACAGTAATTTATTTTTATTTATTAAAACAACATTTCCAAGTGGTAAATCTTCAACCGATACACTGAATTGTATTCTTGCTGATGATCAAGGCAAATGGCTGGGAAAAGGATTGGGAGATATTTATGACAATCAAATATTATTCAAACGAAATGTTCGTTTTCCATTGGCAGGGAATTACACTTTTGAGATACAACAAGGCACAAGAAGTGACAATATTCCTTTGATCATGGATGTCGGGCTAAGGATTGAGAAAGCAGAGTAAATCCAGAACAATAAAATAAAATTTTTGTTAATCATAATATGGGCGCACAAAAGCCAAAAAAAACAAATTACAGAAAATTCATCATTTGGTTCTGGATCATTTTTACAGGTCCGTTCATTGCTTTGTTCTTGTTTGTATTGGGTGTCAGATTATTTGCAGATCTTCCGGAAACAGCAGAGTTACAGAATCCGAAAACGAATCTTGCAACTGAAATCTATTCAAGCGATTTAAAGGTTATCGGTAAATTTTATGCCGAAAACAGAACCAATGTAAAGTTCGATGAGATTTCTCCGAACGTGGTAAAAGCCTTAATTGCTACTGAAGATGCCCGTTTTTATGATCATTCGGGAGTGGATCTGAAAGCATTGTTCAGAGCAATTGCAGGGATACTAACAAGAAGCAGCAGCTCCGGTGGTGGAAGTACCATTACTCAGCAATTAGCGAAAATGTTATTTCCGAGAGAGGATTTACATGGAATGGAGCTCGTAACACGAAAAATAAAAGAGTGGATCATTGCTGCACGCTTGGAAAGAGAGTATACCAAAGAAGAGATCATTGCACTATATCTGAACAAATTCGATTTTGTGAATAATGCCGTAGGTATAAAATCGGCAGCGCAAATCTATTTCAATACAACACCAGACTCTTTACGTTTGGAGCAAGCTGCTGTTCTGGTTGGAATGGCTAAAAATCCTGCCTATTTCAATCCTCATCGTTTTTATGAACGTTCGCAGGGCAGAAGAAACACCGTGTTGGCACAAATGGCCAAGTATAATTTTATTGATGCAAAAGAATTAGAACGTGTTCAAAAAATACCTTTAAAATTAGTATTCCGTCCAGAGGACCACAATGAAGGGCTTGCCCCTTATTTTCGCGAATACCTGAGAGATGTATTTTTAAAAAAATGGTGTGAAGAGCACCCCAAACCGGATGGGAATAAATATGATATATACAGGGATGGGTTGAAAATTTATACGACCATCGATTCACGTATGCAACGGTATGCCGAAGCAGCAGTTGCGGAGCATATGAAAACGCTGCAAGCAGAATTTGATAAAGAATGCAAAAAGAAAAAAAATGCTCCCTTTGCCTGGAATGTAAACAAGGAAGAAATCAAAAATATTCTCTTACAAGGCATGAAACGATCGGAACGTTACCGGTTACTGAAAAAAAATGGATTAAGTGAGCAAGAGATTGTAAAAAATTTCAATACAAAAACGGAGATGACCATCTTTACCTGGAACGGAGAAAAAGATACCATCATGTCCCCCAACGATTCTATCCGTTACTATAAAGGGTTTTTACAAACAGGATTCATGTCCATAGAGCCTCAAACAGGTTATATCAAAGCATGGGTTGGGGGAATTTCACATAAATTTTTTCAGTACGATCATGTGCAAATCGGACATGCAAGGCAAGTTGGTTCCACGTTCAAACCCTTTGTATATGCCTTGGCCATACAAGAAGGGTACTCGCCCTGTTATCGTTTACCAAATGTAAAAACCTGTATTGATATGCCTGCAGGCCAGCCATTGTATTGTCCTGAAAATTCAGCAGGAGATGAAAAGCTGGCGGGTAAAATGTTAACCCTTCAACAGGCCCTGGCCCATTCTATTAACTACATTTCAGCTTACCTGATTAAACAATTTGGTCCGAATGCGGTAGCAGACCTTGCCCGCAGAATGGGGGTTGTCAGTAAAATAGATCCGACTCCATCCATATGTCTTGGTACACCGGAAATATCTGTATTTGAAATGGTAGGAGCCAATGCTACCTTTGCCAATAAAGGAACATGGATAGAGCCTACTTATATCACACGCATTGAAGATAAGAATGGGAAAGTACTGGCTGATTTTATTCCAAGAACAGAAGAGGTGATGAATGAGGAAAAATCATATGTGATGTTGCAGCTCATGAAAGGTGTTGTACAGGCTGGTACAGGTATGAGGTTAAGATATACATACAAGCTGATGCAGCCCATGGCAGGTAAAACAGGAACGACTCAAAACAATTCTGACGGATGGTTCATGGGTATAACCCCTGATCTGGTTTCCGGCTGCTGGGTTGGGGGAGAGGACAGAGCTGTTCATTTTGACCGAACGGATCAGGGACAAGGGGCAGCAATGGCATTACCGATATTTGCAAAGTATATGCAAAAAGTATATGCCGATAAAAATTTAAAAATATCCCAGGGAGATTTTGAACGTCCGGCACAAAAAATAGAAATAGAGATGGATTGTAGCAAATACAATAAAGAAGGAGGTGGTACGGAGTCGATTAATTCAGAGCGGGATTTTGACTGATCACATGTATAAATAGCTACGACAATCAATAAAACGATCTAAAACCAACCAATGCGGCGACTAATAAGCCGCTATAAAAAGTAAAATAAATTATGAATAAGACTGTTGCAAATGCTGATGAAGCAATAAAAGACATCAAGGATAATGTAACCATTATGTTGGGAGGCTTCGGTTTATGCGGTATTCCTGAAAACGCAATCACGGCTTTAGTAAAAAAAGGGGTAAAGGGATTAACCTGTATTTCCAATAATGCAGGAGTGGATGATTTTGGAATCGGCCTGATGTTGAAAACAAGACAGGTAAAAAAAATGATCGCCTCTTATGTTGGTGAAAATGCAGAGTTTGAACGGCAGCTGTTAAATGGTGAATTGGAAGTTGAACTCATTCCGCAAGGAACATTAGCAACACGCTGTTTAGCTGCAGGATATGGCATGCCTGCTATTTTTACACCTGCCGGTGTAGGAACAGAGGTTGCCGAAGGAAAGGAATCCCGTAAATTTTTAGTGGACGGGCATGAAAAAGAATTTTTAATGGAACATGCTTTTGATGCTGATTATGCCCTTGTTAAAGCATGGAAAGGCGATGCACAAGGAAACCTGGTTTACCGTGAGACCGCAAGAAATTTTAATCCGATGATGGCAATGGCAGGAAGAATAACAATTGCTGAGGTCGAAGAATTGGTTCCTGTTGGTGAACTGGATCCGGATCATATCCATACACCGGGCATTTATGTACACCGTATCTTCCAGGGGGTTAATTATGAAAAGCGTATTGAGCAACGAACAGTGCGTAAGAAGTAGTGAGCAAACAATAATCAAAAGATTTATAAATAGTATAAGCCATAAAATAGTATGTTAGATAAAACGGGTATTGCAAAACGCATTGCAAGAGAAATAAAAGACGGTTATTATGTCAACCTCGGAATAGGGATTCCTACACTTGTTGCTAATTACATTCCATCGGGGATGAATGTCGTGCTCCAGTCCGAAAACGGATTATTGGGGATGGGGCCATTTCCTTTTGAAGGAGAAGAGGATCCGGATTTAAGTAATGCGGGTAAGCAGACCATCACTACCATTCCGGGTTCGGCATTTTTTGACTCAGCGATGAGCTTTGGAATGATACGCGCAAGAAAAGTAGACCTGACCATATTAGGTGCCATGGAGGTTGCTGATAATGGCGACATTGCCAACTGGAAAATACCGGGTAAAATGGTAAAAGGCATGGGAGGAGCGATGGATCTTGTTGCTTCGGCCAAAAATATCATTGTAGCCATGCAACATGTTAACAAGGCTAATGAATCAAAACTGTTGAAAAAGTGTACGCTGCCACTTACAGGCGTGCGTTGTGTAAAAAAGATCGTGACAGAATTAGCTGTTCTGGATGTCACTCCACAGGGATTTAAATTGCTTGAAAGAGCTCCTGGTATTAGTGTGGAACAAATTAAAAATGCTACCGAAGGAAGATTGATTATTGAAGGAGAGGTACTGGAGATGCAGATTCAGTAAAAATGAATTCCTCACAATACGTTCTTAATTTTGTAAACAGTAAACACCGGTTGATTGTAATCATCTTTTTTACACTTTTCTTTATAGTTGGTTTTAGCCTTGTAAAAGATTATGGTGTATCCTGGGATGAAGAATTTCAATGGAAAGAGAATGGTACCGTTGTATACAATTATATTTTTAAAGGAAATAAAAACGGACTGATAAACGGAACAGAAAAATATCATGGGCCTGTCTTTGAATTATTGCTTATAATTGTAGAAAAAGCACTGAACGTAACAGATTTGCACGATATCTATTTATTGCGGCATGTAATAACATTCCTTACTTTTTTCATTGGTGTCCTATTTTTTTATTTTTTATGCAAACGCTGTTTTGGAAGCTGGAAAATAGCATTATTGGGATGTATTTTTCTTATTCTAAGTCCAAGAATTTTCGCTGATTCATTTTACAATTCCAAGGATTCGGTTTTACTTTCTTTTTTTATAATAGCAGCTTATGCGTTAATGGTTTTTCATGAACGACCAACCTATAAAAACGCAATCGCCTATGCTCTCAGCTGTGCCTTAACCATTGATGTTCGGATACTTGGTATTATATTACCATTTGTAAGTGGTATGCTCTTCCTGATCCGGTTAATTTACAACCGTGTCACTAAAAATAAAAGCGGCAGCCACATAAACTATTTTGTTGTGTATGTTGTATTTCTTGCAGGATTTACCATTCTGTTCTGGCCCATTTTATGGGAAGATCCGATAACCCATTTCCATTATGCATTTCAAGAAATGAGTAAATTTCAATGGGACGGGAAAGTATTATATTTGGGAGATTATATACCTGTATCGCAGCTGCCCTGGCACTATTTATCCGTGTGGTTTTTTATATCCACTCCCATCTCGTATTTGCTATTGTTTTTTTTAGGACTATTTTCCATCATTTATAAAGTGATTCATAATCAAAAAGAGGTTGTATCCAACATGAATCAATACTTGCTCTTTTTAACCTGGTTCTTTTCCCCGTTTCTGATGGTTATTCTTTTTAAAAGTGTCGTATACGATGGATGGAGACATGTTTTTTTTGTTTATCCTGCATTTGTTGTCATAGCACTTTATGGTGTGCGGGCAGCGTATTGTTTTTTTAAAAAGCAAGAAATCATTTTTGTTACGTTATTAGCATTCATTGTTTTAATGAATGCTTATACAATGGTTAAACTTCATCCGTATCAGAATGTATATTTTAATTCTTTTGCAGGAAAGAATAGGAAAGAAATCAGATATAATTTTGAACTGGATTATTGGGGTGTATCCTCCAAACAAGCATTGGAATATCTTTTACAAAATGACGCTTCTTCGGTGTTAAAAGTATATCCGGAACAGCCACCTCAGGAACTCAATGTAAAATTTCTTCCCCCGGATCAAAGAAAACGCATAGCCCTGGTAGCCTTAAGGGATGCTGATTATTTCATTGCACAATACCGATGGCACCGGGAAGATTACCGGTTTGAACACGAATTTTATTCCATTAAGGCGGATGGCATTAAAATCATGAGTATTTTTAAATTAACGGATGAAGAACGAAAAGATCCTTATAACAGGTAAAATAGCGGAAGGATTATAAATAGTTGATCAACAATGAATATATATATAGTTTATAATGTTATTTAATTCAATTCATTTCCTTTTTTTTCTACCAATAGTAATTCTATTCTATTATTTACTTCCACATCGATTCCGGTGGATTTTGATATTTTTTGCAAGTTGTTATTTTTACATGTCGCTTGTACCTGAATATATTTTGGTACTTTTTGCGATCATTCTTATCGATTATATATCGGCCCTACTCATTGAAAAAAAACAGGGAAGAACAAGAAAAACGTATCTCATAATCAGCCTTTGCAGTAATATTGCAATGCTTGCTTTTTTCAAATATTTTAATTTTTTCAACGAAAATTTTACAGTCTTTTTAGATTTGTTTGAACAGCAGAATCCTGTTGAAAACCTGAATATAGTTTTGCCCATAGGCTTATCCTTTCATACGTTTCAATCAATGGCATATACAATAGAGGTATACAGGGGAAATCAAAGGGCAGAGCGTCATATCGGCTATTTTGCAAATTATGTTTTATTTTTTCCACAAATGGTAGCAGGTCCTATTGAACGGTATAACCGGTTAGGAAATGAATTAAAGAAGGTACACCGCTTTAATTATGATAATTTTGCAAAGGGGTTTCGCTTAATATTGTTTGGCTTTTTTGCAAAAATGGTAATTGCCGATAATTTGGCGCCGACAGTGAATACGGTATATAACGACCCTTCCATTCATTCCTCTTTAAGTATCATCATTGCCATTATCTTCTTTTCCTTTCAAATCTATGCCGACTTCCTGGGCTATTCCTTAATTGCGATGGGCGCTGCTAAATTGATGGGAGTGGATCTGATACAGAATTTCAGATCACCCTATCTTTCAGGAAGTGTGGTTGAATTTTGGAAGCGCTGGCATATTTCACTGACAACCTGGTTCAGGGATTACCTTTATATACCTTTGGGTGGGAACCGTGTAAAAAAAGCCAGGTGGATAGTGAATATTTTAATTGTTTTCGTCATCAGTGGTTTATGGCATGGAGCAAACTGGACTTTTATAATCTGGGGATTATTACATGGAATTATTTATCTGATGGAGAAAGGATTAAATAAAACACTCAGAATTATAGATAAAACATGGTTTTATAGGATATTAAAGACAGTAATTACTTTTTTAATAGTAAGCATTATATGGGTATTTTTCAGATCAGAATCCCTGAAAAAAGTAAAGCAAATTTTTAATGCATTACTGCACAATTATAATGTTACAGATAACTTGAAAGTGAACGGAAGTATATGGATTTTGCTCTTACTATTTTTAGTAGCTGATGTATTGCTGTATAACGGAAGGATAGATCAATTACTTGAAAAGAAGAAAATGATTATTCGTTGGTCGGTGTATGCTTTTTTAATATTTGTAATTTCTGCCTTAGCCGGAGTACAAAGCATTCCATTCATTTATTTCCAATTTTAAAAAAATGGGAGCAGCAAAAAAGATCATACTAAGAATAGCAGTATTAATTATAATTCTTGTTGTATGCAATCTATTTTATAAATACCTATTCTGGCAAGAGGATTTGAATGCTTTGGGAGGAGAGCAATTAATAGAATTAAAAAATGCTCAGGATTCGGCAGATGTTATTTATTTCGGAGAATCCTCCAATTGGACGCCTTCCGAAGATGATACAACAAAAAAACATATCAGCCAGTTTACAATTGATCATTTCCCTTCTCTGCTGTTAAGGGATATTCAAAAGGGAGGATTTCATGCAGGAGTATTTTTACCGCTTATAAATCAAATAGATGAGAACAGGCGTGTAAAAACAATAATTGTGACAATGAATCTTCGCTCATTTGGAGCAGCATGGATCCATTCAAAATTAGAAACATCTCTGTCAAGGTATAAAATTTTGTATAAAAGAAAGCCTCCCTTGTTAAACCGTAGTTTAATAGCTTTTGGTGCCTATGATAATAAAACAGATGCAGAGAGGGAGGATGATATGATTAAACAATGGGAAAGTGATGTATTGAAACTTCCGGCTCCGTTTAAATATACAAATGTGAAACAATGGGATAGTGCAATGGCGAATGGCTCTTATCTTAATGCGGATGGTTCATGGGATATTCCTAAAATACAATTAGCTTGTGCTTATATTAAGGCTTATGCTTTTCAGATTGATGTTAATACCAACCCCCGCATCAAAGATTTCGATGAAATCGTGGATTTGTGTAAGCAAAAAAACTTGAATCTGTTATTTAACCTCTTGCCGGAGAATGTAGAATATGCCGATTCTCTGGTAGGCAAAGATTTGGTTTTTTTAATGAGGCAAAATGCACAGCTATTAGAAAAACGTTATAATAAGGATGGAGTGGTTGTAGTAAATAACCTAGAACTGGTGGATGGAAAAGATTACATTGATCAGAATTGGACGACTGAGCATTATAAACAAAAAGGCAGAGAAGCTATTGCAAGACAGCTTGCAACAGCAATTAAAAAAGGTTTTAACTTATGATCGCTAATTGGCAAGAACAGTAGGAAAAGTAAATATTTAAAAACACATTTAGAACAATGTTAAAACGGGTTATTTATATTTTTCTGGGAGCTTTTTTATTATGTCAAATGGCATTCTATAATATGTTTCCTTTAACATATTCAGATACTGGAACCTACATAACTTCGGGTTTTGCAGTAAAAGTACCAGTGGACCGGCCACTATTATATGGTTTGTTTGTACGTCATACCAGCTTATTTGAAACACTATGGGCTGCTATTTTCTGTCAGGCTCTGATCGTTTCTTACTCGATTCATACTTTAATAAAGACCTATGTTATTCATATCAACAAGGATCTTTTCTTTTTTGTTACGATTCTCATTCTTGTTTTTTGTACAGGACTTTCTCAAAAAACATGTACATTAATGCCAGATGTATTTGCGGCAACATCCGCATTATCCATTATTCTATTATCGATTAAGAATACTCTGAAGAAGCTGGATATTTTTCTGATTACAATTATTTTCATATTTTCCAATCTGGTGCATTATACACATGCATACATATCTTTACTGACAGTAATTGCTATAGTTATTTTGTTACTTTCAAAGAAAATTGATAAAGAGATTTTTAATCTGAAAAGAGGAATAGTGTTAATCGGGTTAACGCTCTTTTCGCTCATTTTAACTCCCACAATACACTATTTTTGCGGTGGTGGTTTTATTACATCAAAAGGGAAAAATGTTTTTATGACAGCAAAACTTATACAAAGTGGCATTTTAGAGGATTTTCTGAAAAAGAATTGTGATTCGGATAAGTATAAGCTATGCCCCTATAAAGATTCCATCAAGTTTTGTGATTTTTTATGGGATTTTAGAAGTCCGTTATATAAAACCGGTGGTTGGGAAGAGAATGATTACAATCAGATGTTAAATGATGTTTTTCGTTCCCCCTATCATTTGATGATGTTTGTTTATAAATCGATTGAAAGTACGGGAATGCAGTTTTTTAACTTCCAAACGGATGTGTATTACGAGAATTATCCTTTAGGTGCAGGAACCGGTCCCTTTGATATAACAACGAAATATTTTAATCATCAGTTGAATGATTATGCAGGTTCTAAACAAAGCCTGGGAAGGCTGGATTACAGAGAACTGAGTTCAAGGCAAAATGTATTGATATGGTTTTGTTTTATACTAATTTTCATTTTATACTTTAACAAGAAAATGGTAAACAGGAATCATTTATTAATGCTTACTATGTGTATTTTGTTCTTATTTTTTAATGCGGCCATATGCGGTTCATTGTCATTGCCAAATCCGAGGTATCAAAGCCGGGTAGTATGGCTATTGCCATTAATCATAGGTGTTATAATATGGAACAATGATTTTAAACTTAAAGAAAAGATAAAAAATTTTCTGGCAGATTAAGAAGATCATTACAAAAAACAGAATATGATTTAAATTTTACAGTTTAGTTTTACAGGAATAAAAAAACGAAGACCAAGGATTAAATAGAAAATTAAATATGAGTCAAATTCAAAAACTTTCCATTGTTATTCCTGCTTATAATGAGGAAAGAACCATACATCTCATTCTGAATAAAATAAAAACTGTTCAGCTTTTAAACGGTATTACCAAAGAAATAATAATTGTAAATGACTGTTCGAAGGATAATACAAAACAAGCCATTGAAAATTACATTCAATTAAATCCGGAATTGAATATTCGATTATTTAACCAGGAATATAATCAGGGTAAAGGAGCCGCTCTTCACAAGGGTATTTCTTTGGCAACAGGTGAATGTTTGATTATTCAGGATGCAGATCTTGAATACGATCCAAATGAATATAATATCCTGATTAAACCCATCCTTGATGGTTTTGCAGATGTGGTTTTCGGGTCCCGTTTTATGGGTGGACGACCGCATCGCATCTTATTTTTCTGGCATACAATCGGAAATAAATTTCTGACCTTTCTTTCCAATATGTTTACAAATCTGAATTTATCGGATATGGAAACCTGTTATAAAATGTTTGATACCAAAACAATTCAATCACTTGAGTTAAAGGAAAAACGTTTTGGTTTTGAACCGGAGGTGACTGCAAAGATTTCCCGTGTTCCAAAGATCAGGATTTATGAAGTAGGCATTTCCTATTACGGCAGAACATATGAAGAAGGGAAGAAAATAGGATGGAAAGATGGATTCAGAGCCATTTGGTGCATACTTAAGTATAATTTATTTAAATAGAAATGCAGGTAGATAAGATCAATACCAACACAGCAGCAATTGTATTATCTTTAATAACACTGTGTATCCTAAGCTATTTTTCCTGGATCTCCGATGGGGTCTGGGGTGGGGCAGACAATTACATACACTACAAACTAGCACGCTATTCATTTACCTATCCTGAATTTTTTCTGGACCACTGGGGAAAACCCTTGTTTACACTGCTCAGTTCTCCTTTCGCACAATTAGGATTGGAAGGGATCAAATTCTTTAATATTCTCACCGGTGTTCTTAGTGGTTTTTTGTGTTTT
>CAZMRM010000093.1:0-5729 GCA_964568515.1 uncultured Chitinophaga sp.
TTTCAAAATAACTTTGTATCGTAATTAAAAAACATACTGTTATGAAAACAAGAAACATTGAAGTAGTAGTACCTCCTAAAGCACCTCACTTTGTTGGTGACGGGTTCCGGGTACATAATTTTATACCAAGTGCATACCGTTTGGATATGCAACGAATGACGCCCTTTATTATGCTGGATTATAATTCCAAATTCCACTTTGAACCCTCCGAAAAACCAAAAGGGGTGGGTGTACATCCACACAGGGGATTTGAAACCGTGACCATCGCTTATAAAGGAAAAGTGGCCCATGGTGACAGTTATGGAAACAAAGGTGTAATTGGTGAAGGCGAGGTACAATGGATGACAGCTGCCTCCGGGATTTTACACAAGGAATTTCATGAAGAAAATTTCAGCAAAACAGGCGGAGATTTTCAAATGGTTCAATTGTGGGTCAATTTACCTGCAAAAGATAAAATGTCCAGACCCAAATATCAAAGCATTACCAAAGAACAAATTGCCCAACATCAGCTGGAAAATGGAAATGGAACAGTGGAAGTAATTGCCGGAAATTACAAAGACACACAGGGTCCAGCATCTACATTCACTCCGGTTCATTTGTACAATGTAAAATTAAAAAAAGGTGCAACAACGGATTTTACACTACCCTCCGATTATAATACAGCTTTACTTGTTATTGAAGGCCGTATAAAAGTAAACGGCAGCGAAGAGGTACCAACCGATCATTTTGTGCTCTTTGAAAATGATGGAGAAACATTTACCGTAGAAGCATCAACAGATGCTATTGTTCTGGTATTGAGCGGAGAGCCCATTCATGAACCAATTGCAGCACATGGTCCTTTTGTGATGAATACACGTGCAGAGATCATTGAAGCAATGGATGATTTTAACATGGGAAAATTTGGTTACCTGGAGGAATAAACCACAAACCATCTATTTTTAAACAGCTTAAACACAACTCCCGGCTGTAGTAAGAACGGTTGGGAGTTTGCTTTGACCCTACTCCTTTGCCAACTCAATAATATCTTTTCCTTCCAGCACTTTCCTGCTCTCCTCAATATTCATTGTATGAATCATTGCCAGGCCAATTTCTTTCAACGTACAAAAACCATTCGGAAACAAAACTCTTCCAAGTGGATATAACCAGTTAATATAACGATAAAATGAATGTGCATGTTTTAATCCTTTGGTTGGTTTTATGAATCCCGGCCGAAAAGCAACCACCTTTTTAAAAGGTAATTTCATTAAATCATTTTCTGTTTTACCTTTCACACGTGCCCACATGGTACGGCCTTTTTCAGTGCTGTCTGTACTCGCTCCGGACACATAACAAAAACTCATTTCCGGGTTCAGTTTGCTTAAAGGTCTTGCCAGACTCATGGTCAATGTATATGTTAACTTATAATATTCCTCTTCTTCCTTACCAATGGATGTCACGCCCAGACAAAAATAGCAGGCATTGTAGCCACTGAGCTGATCCTCGATGGAAGAAAAATCATAAAAATCATAATGAATAATTTCTTTTAATTTTGGATGAGAAACACCACAGGGTTTTCTATTGATCACCAATACAGACACTACCTGTGGATGTTTCAGGCACTCATGTAAAACTCCTTCGCCCACCATGCCCGTCACTCCTGTAATAATTGCTCTTATTTTGGATGTTTGATTCATGATACAAGAAATTAATGGTTTAGATGGCAACGAACATACGATGAAGTTTATAGAAAAAAAAATAACACCTGTTATTTTTTCAGGAGAAAAACATTTTCAATCGTTTAAATTGTTAAAAAATATACCGATTGGTATATTTTTATTATATTTGCTATTGAAAAGCAGAAAAGAATGTCGTCGAAAGCGGAAAATACAAAAAGATACATCATTGAAAGATCTGCCGCCATTTTCAATATAAAAGGATATGCCGGTACCAGTCTTACGGATATCATCGAGGCCACAGGTCTAACCAAAGGTGCCATTTACGGTAATTTTAAAAACAAAGATGAAGTGGCCATTGAAGTGTATAGATACAATAACCTGCTGATAGAAAAAAAACTGGTTGAAGCCATGCAAGGGAAAAAAACAGCTACTGATAAGCTCATTGCTTTTACAGAATATTATCGCCATCACTGGCGATCGGTATTTGAAAGAGGCGGCTGTCCCATTCTGAATGCTGCAGTAGAAGCAGATGACAACGCTCCTTTTTTAAAGAAACATGTGCAAACCAGTGTAAAAGGGTGGACAAAAGGAATTTGTTCAATTATAGAACAAGGACAAGCCGCGGGAACTTTCAAAAAAAACATCCCCGCACAAAATTATGCTTATGAAATTTTAACGATACTGGAAGGAGCCATCATGCTTTCAAAAATTATGAATAATCCGCAAACACTTTTTACTGCACTGGATCGTATTGTAAAAATCGTAAAATCGGAATTGGAAAAGTAAATTTTTTTTGATTAAAAAAATACCGATCGGTATAATATATATAGAATTATAAACACTCTAAAACAACACCACAATGAAAGAAGTATTTATTGTATCCGCAAAGCGGACACCAATTGGCGGTTTACTTGGCAGTCTCTCGCATTTATCAGCAACACATCTCGGTGCCATTGCAATTAGAGAAGCGTATCTTCAGGCCGGTATTGATCCGGCGGAAGTAGATAGTGTTTATATGGGAAATGTATTAAGTGCCAATCTGGGACAATCCCCCGCACGTCAGGCAGCCATATTTGGAGGCATCCCTCACGGCACAGATGCTACCACCGTCAATAAAGTGTGTGCAGCCGGAATGAAAGCAACCATACAAGGCGCACAGCAAATACAATTGGGACTGGAAAACCTGGTTGTTACCGGTGGAATGGAAAGTATGAGCAATACACCACACTATACAACACTCCGTAAAATCACGAAATCAGGAGACGGGGTATTAACAGACGGCATGATCAAAGACGGATTATGGGATGTTTACAATAATTTTCATATGGGCAGTGCTGCAGAACTGGGCGTAAAAAAATTTAAACTTTCAAGAGAAGCATTGGACTCGTATGCTATTGAATCCTACAGACGCGCGGCAGAAGCTTCAAAGAGTGGAAAATTCAAACAGGAACTCATTCCTATTGCTGTTGAACAGAAAGGAAACACTACCTTCATTGATAAAGACGAGGATGTAGACAAAATCATACCCGATAAAGTTTCCAAACTAAAACCGACTTTCGAAAAAGATGGAAACCTTACCGCTGCCAATTCCAGCAATCTGAATGATGGCGCAGCTGCACTTGTGCTGGCTTCAACAGAGGCAGTCAAAAAATACGGATTAAAACCACTTGCAAAAATAATTGCCTATGCCGATGCAGCACAGGCACCGGAATGGTTCACCACTGCTCCTGCCCTTGCCATACCAAAAGTATTAAAAGCCGCAAAACTACAGCTTTCTGACATCGATTTTTTTGAAATAAATGAAGCATATGCTTCCGTCATTTTATCCATTCAGCAATTATTGCAACTGGATCTTAGTAAAGTAAATGTATATGGAGGAGCCGTAGCCATGGGACATCCAATCGGTGCATCCGGTGCACGCATCATCACCACTTTAACCTCGGTTCTGAAACAACAAAACGGAAAATACGGACTAGCAGCCATTTGTAATGGAGGTGGCGGATCAACAGCAATACTCATCGAAAACTTATAATTCTTATTTTTTATGGAAACAACATTTGATATTATCGTAATTGGATCAGGACCCGGCGGATACATTGCTGCCATCCGCTCCGCACAATTGGGTTACAAAGTAGCCGTTGTTGAAAAATACAACACACTGGGTGGTACCTGCACCAATGTCGGCTGCATCCCTTCTAAAGCACTGCTCGATGCGACAGAAAACTATCATGCGGCCAAAAACAAATTTGCTTCACAAGGGATTGAGATAAAAGATATACAGTTAAACTTTAAACAACTGATGGATCGAAAAAATGAAGTGGTAAAGCAAAATGTGGGAGGGTTGAATTACCTCATGAAAAAAAATAAAATAACGGTTATAGAAGGAACTGCTTCTTTTATTTCCAATAAAGAAATACGGGTTTGGAAAAAAGAAGGAGAACCACAGCAGTATAAAAGTACCTACTTTATTATTGCCACCGGTTCAAAACCATCCACAATAAAAGGAGTTGCCATCGACAAACAACGAATCATTACATCTACAGAGGCCCTGTCACTTTCTGAAACGCCAAAAAGTATGATCATCATTGGAGGGGGTGTCATTGGCGCGGAAATGGCCTCCATTTATTCACGCACCGGAACAAAAGTAACCATCCTGGAATACGCAGACTCATTGATTCCTACAATGGATAAGGAACTGGGAAAAGAATTGCAAAAACTGTTTAATAAAACAGGAATCTCTGTACTTACCAATAACAAAGTACAACATGCTGTTAATAAAGGGGATCGGGTAATTGTAAACTATATGGATGCAGAAAAAAAGGAACAGGAACTAACGGCAGACTACTGCCTTGTAGCAGTAGGAAGAAAAGCTTATACAGAAGGATTGGGTCTGGAAAATACATCCGTTGAGCTGGATGAAAAAGGACGGATAAAAACCAATGAACTTCTCCAAACAACTGAAAAAACCATTTATGCAATCGGCGATGTGACCAATGGCCCCATGCTGGCACATAAAGCAGAAGAGGAAGGGGCATTCGTAGCAGAAATCATTAACGGACAAAAACCGCATATCAATTACCAGCTGATTCCGGGTGTGGTATACACCTGGCCGGAGGTTGCCAGTGTTGGTTATTCGGAAGAGCAATTAAAAGAAAAAGGGATCGAATACAAAAAAGGAAAGTTTCCATTTTCTGCCAGTGGAAGGGCAAGAGCTGCCGGAGATACGGATGGTTTTACAAAAGTATTGACCGGTACCAAATATGGCGAGATACTGGGAATGCATATCATTGGGGCGAGAGCGGCTGACCTGATTGCCCAGGCGGTTATTGCCATCACTTATGAAGCAACGGATGAGGACCTGTTTCGCATGTCCTATGCACATCCGACTTATTCAGAAACATTGAAAGAAGCATATTTAATTTCCTCCGGACAAGGAGCTTTGAATATCTGACAGGAAAAGACAAACACAAAAAAGCAAGAGGACTTGCTGGTAAAATAGAAATTTTTGGTCCCGTAGCCCTGAATGATCAATTGATCACCAAAACAAGCGAAGAGATTAAAAACGGAATGGGACTAAAAACGGATAAGTAGTTTGCTGTTATGTTTTTTGTATGTTGCAGTCAGGATCCGGTAAATCAAACAGTTAAATTATTTTGTAGGAATTGGTTCTGCCGGGTCTATGCTGTTTATACTATCCTGGTATTTATTATTTCTAGTTAAGTCCTGTTCTTTTGAAGTATGCTATCTTTGCAACAAAGAAAAAAAATATGAATGCAAGACAGGAAGGTATACGAAAAGCCATTGAGCCGTTACGACAACAAATCATCCATCACCCTGTATATTCCGCTTTATCTACCATAGAACATCTTCAGATTTTTATGAAGTATCATGTATATGCCGTATGGGATTTTATGTCGTTATTAAAAGCTCTTCAGAACAATTTAACCTGCACTACTCTACCATGGGTACCAAAAGGAAATGCAGATACCCGGTATCTTATTAATGAAATTGTTTGCGGAGAAGAATCGGACATCGATCAGCTGGGGAACCGTAAAAGTCACTTCGAACTATACC
>CAZMRM010000093.1:5739-10989 GCA_964568515.1 uncultured Chitinophaga sp.
CCTGGAAGCCATGCAACAATGTGGTGCTGAAACCGGATCTATTCATCAATTCATTCATACATTGAATACAACTTCCAACTTTGAAGCTGCATTCAAAGCAGCAAATACCCCGGCAGCAGCACAACAATTTGTGTCGCATACATTTAAAAATATCTCCGAAAATAAGGACCATATTTTAGCAGCTGTTTTTACATTTGGAAGAGAAGATTTGATTCCGAACATGTTTCTTTCCATCATCAATGATTTTGATAAAAAACTACCTGATCACATTTCCATTTTCAAATACTACCTGGAACGGCATATTGAAGTAGACGGTGGTCATCATAGCCTGCTGGCCCTTCAAATGTGTGCAAACCTTTGTGGAAACAATGAACACCTCTGGTCACAGGCCGAAACAGCAATCATCGCGTCTTTAAAAAAACGGATTGAATTATGGGACGGTGTATTCGATGCTATTTCGAGGGCTAATCGTTGAATTTTCAAAATAATTCTCACTTTTCAAGCGTTTTATCAAACTTATTCCGGTAAGCTTCCGTAAAAATGCTCATGCGCATTTATTACCTGTTTATCTTCCGTTTTTTCCATTTGATGCTCCCCCTTTTCTTAATGGGTTATTCTCCCCTTTTTGCACAAACTCCTCATATAGACAGCCTATCTAAGGTTTTAAAAACACAGAAAGAAGATACAGCCAAAGTGAACACCATCAACGAGCTCGCCAGAGCGTATCTATTTGAATTGAATGACTATGTCAAAGTAGGAGAATTTGGTGAACAGCAATTAACACTGGCACGTAAAATAAATTATAAAAAAGGAATTGCCTGGGGGCTTTTGAACCGTGCCATTTACTACCGGTCCATCGGCGATAATGTAACTGCTCTTTCAAGTGACAGTTTATCGCTGCTGCTTATGAAAGAGATCGGTGATCAGAGGGGAGAAACTTCCTGCTATAACAATATAGGGCTCGATTATTCAAACGTTGGAAAATACGAAGAGGCTATTGAGTATATGAATAAAGGGCTGGAGATGAAAAAGCTGCTAAACGATAAAAAAGGAATAGCTGCAGTTTCAACCAATATGGGTAACTTACAGCAAACCATCGGCAATTATTCCAAATCACTTCAGTTTCACTTCGAAGCTTTAAAAATAAGAGAAGAAATGGGAAGTAAGGTGGGAATAGCGCAATGCTACATCAATATCGGAAATGTATTCGATTCACAAAATAATCGGGAAGAAGCATTAAAGTATTGTTTTAAAGCAGTTGAAATAAGCAAGGAAATAAATGACTTATATAATCTTGCACTCGAATACAACAACATTGGTGGAATTTACATTGACCAGAAAAAGTATGACGATGCACTTGAATATTCTTTAAAAGCATTACAAATTAATGAAAAGCTGGAAGATAAAACAGAAATGGCACTGAACCTGGATAATATCGGCAAGATCTATTTATTGTTAAATAATTCAACAAAGGCTGTTCTTTATTATACCCAAGCGCTGGAATTGCAATTGCAAACCAATAGTAAAAAAAACATGGTGGAAACCTATGGAGGGCTGGGCCAGGCTGATGAAATGAAAAACCGTTTTCCGGAAGCAGAACAAAATTATGGTAAAATGCTTTCCATTTCGAAGGAACTGGACTACAAAGAAGGGATACGTGATGCTTACGAACGCTTTGCCTTTTTATACAAAAAACAAAAGCAATTTGAAAAAGCATTGGAGTACACACAGCTTTTTAATAATATAAAAGATTCTATTCTTAATAAAGAAAATTTTAAACAGGTCTCTGAATTAAATACCCGGTTTGAAACAGATAAAAAAGAAAAGGAAATTTTACTCCTTACAAAGGACCAGGAGCTGAAAGCAAAGATCATCCGTCAACAACAACTTGTCAGGTGGGGATTAATAGGTGGGCTGGCACTACTCTTTGTTTCTGTTTTCAGTATCTACAGAAGATATCATTTTAAACAAAAAGCCAATCTTTTACTGGAGAAACAAAAACAGGAAATAGAAACTAAAAACATGTTGATCAACGACAGTATAGATTATGCGAAAACCATCCAGGATGCTATATTGCCTGTATTAACGGAAGTGAAACACTGGCTTCCCGAATCCTTTATCCTTTTCAAACCAAAAGCAATTGTAAGTGGTGATTTTTATTGGCTACACAAAAAGGAAAACCTGCTTATTTTTGCTGTCGCTGATTGCACAGGACATGGAGTACCAGGGGCATTCATGTCCATACTCGGATATAACATGCTTGAAAACCAATTAAAGAAAAACAATGACATTACCCCTTCTGTTATTCTTGATCATCTGAATGAAGAAATGTTACGTAGTTTAAGTGATGAGCATGATCAGGAACAGACGAAACATGGAATGGACATTTCGCTGGTAACGATTGATACGAATATGCATCAATTACAATTTTCCGGAGCACACAACTCCATCTATATTATAAGAAACGGAGAGTTGATTGAATTAAAGGCGAATAAAAAAGGGATAGGATTCATGGACAAAGCCAATAGAAAATTTACCAATCATACATTTCAGTTATTTCGGGGTGATATGATTTATTTACACACGGATGGTTTCCCTGATCAGATTGGCGGAACCCATCGCAAAAAATTTTACTATGCTCCTTTTAAAGAATTATTAGTTTCCATCAGCCACCTGGATCCGGAAATACAGCAACAAAAGCTCAACCAGGTACACATTGACTGGATGGGAGAAAAAATGGATCAAACCGATGATATTCTCGTGATGGGAATACGTTACTGACAGAAGAGCTTCCCAAGGTTAATAAAGTAAGCGATAAATGTTATTTGAAGTGGGTCAATGAAAACGTCCAACCTGATTTTAATAAATACCATTTCTCTTTCTCAGAAACCACTCTGCACTTAACAGCAACAGGATTAAAAAGAAGATCCATTTCAGATTTAGTAAATCATCCAGCTTCTTTTCCGAATATGCTACTTGCTTTACATCCTCCCTTGCTTGTAATTTCTCAGAAAGCTTATCCAGTTCCGATGGATAAATCAGTTCTGCTCCATGATTTTTGGAAAGAGTATATAACAGTTGATGATCGGCTACTGTGTTGGTTAATTCTACCTGTAAAGCACTCACACTAAAATGTCCCTTTTGAGTATACAGTTTCTCTCCTACTTTTACTTTAGCTTCATAGGTATATTCTCCTACCGGAAAAGCACCGGCATTCAACCGGTAAGCATTAATGGTTTTGCTAAAAGCAAATGGAAACTTTTTATTATTTGCATCTGTGATCACAATATTTACATCGGGTGTATTGATCAACTCATAGCTTTCATTATATACTTCTGCTTCCAGCTCCAGTGGTTCATTTTCCGGAAAATTGTTTTTCCCTTTTACCCTGAAGAAGCTTTTATCTGTTTTTAATGAAAGATATTGAACTGCTTTTGACACCAGCTCATCCATTAAATTATGATTTCCATGCATCACAAAATCCTGAAGACGCCAGCGCCAGATGCCTTCTCCATTGAAAACAGCCATTTTATTTTCGCCATTGACCTTAAACTCCAGTAATGGTGTTTTGGTTTGTACATTTCCAATGCGTTGATACAGTAATACATTCGTTGCAGGAGAATTGCCCGTACCTGTGTTAAACGGACAAGTAACAACTGAAAAATCGGCAATACCTTTACGAAGTTCTTCACTCAAGGTAAACAACGGGAAGTTGACTTCCAGTACCGGTTCACAGGCGTTTGTTTTAGAAACTTCCATTACAGAGAGATCATCCCTTATTATTTGTGTAGCACCTGTAAATACCCAAACAGGTTTTCCTGCTGCGGCAATGTCTGCTTTGATTTTAGGAACCGGATTACGGGTTGCCGGTAACTGATAGAGAATGACCAAATCATATTTCTGTATTGGTTTATCAAAATCATCCAGCGTATAACTTTCCACTTCATAATTCTGATTTTTTTCTATCGTGGATTTTAATGCTGCTATATCAGGATGAGGGGCAGCACCTAAAATAAGAATTTTTTGACGTGCATCCAGTACCTCTATAAATAAATCATTCGTGTTATTGGCTACGGTCATCTCTTCAGGAAGTGAAGATAACTTCACTTTATAATGCTGAAGACCTGTTTCTTTTGCCGTCAGAAATAAAGGAACTGTTTGTATAAAAGCATCTGAATTAAATTGGATCACCCGAGAAAAAAGTGTTGCATTGTCCTTACTGACTGTCAACGTTGTGGATTTACCTTTTAGCTGTTTAGCACTCACAACCACTTCTACAGGAAAATCATTTCCAAGATATACGATACGATTGTGTTCTGTTTTTAGCAGGATGATATCTTTTTTAATGGTGGTGTCCCCAAGTGCTATTGTATATATCGGTACTTTTAATTTATCGGCTGTATATAACGGGTTGGAACCATTATTATACAATCCATCTGTAGCCACAATCACAGCTCCCAGATTTCTATTGCTGTACCTGGTATCAAGGTCATCAAACAAACCGGAAATATTTGTTTTTTTATCTTTAAAATTAAAAGAATCGGTACCCGAAACCTCCAATATTTTATCAGCAAAGGAAAAGGTACGAACCTCATATTTATTTGTTAGCTCATCGATCAGCTTTTGTAATTGTTCTTTGTAGGCCTTTTTATAAAAAGCAGAGTCCTTCCCTGTTAAAATGGATTCGGAATTATCCTGTGCAATAATAACAACCGGTTTTTCAACTGTTCTTTTTACTGTTTTAATTAATGGTGATAATAACAAAAAAGATAAAACCGTAACGAGTGTGAATCGCAGAATAGCCATTACACGAATCAATCCCAAAGAAATCTCACTTAATTTTTTGTTTCTGAAATAGAGAACAGCAGCATAGGTTGCACCTGTGAGGATGCAAAACAGGATAAACCACCAGGGATATTCTAATACGATATTCAAATCTATAGATAATAACAGAACCGCAAAGTGATTTGCGGCTCCTGATTACATGTCATACTTTTTAATGGCTGTTTGCTGTTCAGGTTAGCATTCCTCCGCACACATTCAGCACCTGACCGGTAATATAAGCACTTAAATCGGAAGCCAGAAATAATGTTGCGTTTGCAATATCCTCAGTTGATCCTCCACGTTTTAAAGGTATACCTGCTCTCCAACCTTCTACTACTTTAGGGTCAAGTACCTCTGTCATTTCTGTTTCAATAAATCCAGGTGCTATGGCATTGCTTCGTATATTGCGGGAACCCAACTCCAGCG
>CAZMRM010000094.1:0-10962 GCA_964568515.1 uncultured Chitinophaga sp.
GCCAGGTTTCGTTGAGCTGCATGGCACTGTTCACAAGCTTTCGGATACTGATCGTTCCAAACCGGAGATGAACGCCCAGATGAGTAGTGCCTTCTATCCCCGGGTAATCCCGCTGTTTATCGTAAACAGAAATTTTCTTTTTATCAATAACCGGTGTTTTTAATACAAGATCCGTAGACTCAAAGCCTGTTTTCTCCAGACTTGGAAAAGGGAGGGCCTTTAATTTTAAAAAATGATCCATGTATTTTTTTGTCGGATAAGCCTTGTAATGAAATTCGGTGAGGGTGCTTTTCCATTTACGCATGTAAGGTGTAAAAATGGTATAAGGCAGTCCGTTATCCTTCATAACTTCATTCTTTTCAAAAATGACCTGGTCTTTAAAGGTTTTAAACGAAATACTTTTTTCTTTCAGGAACAGGGCAATGTCTTTGTCTCTTTTAATGGCAACCGGTTCATAGTCATGATTGCAATACACGTTTTTTATGTGGTACTGTGCTGTTAGTTTTTTAAAAGCTCCTGCAGGAGTATCATGAAAGATGAGCAATGAAGATCCGAGTGCTGACAGTTGATCCTGAATTTCCCGTAATGCCAGCCAGATAAATTCTACTCTTTTGTCTTTTTTATTTTCAAGTTGTTCTAAAATAGTAGTATCAAAAATAAAAAAAACAAGGACCTGTTCATTTTCTTTTAATGCATGGTATAAGCCGGCATTGTCCTGCAAACGCAGATCACGGCGTAACCAAAAAACAGTAATTGCTTCTTTAATTTTTTTCATTCAGCATGTGGAGGGGTGAAAGAGAATCTGTTTTTATTCCTTTTTATATAAAATGGCACTCGAATAACCGGGAAAAATGTTTTTTTAATTTCTTTTTCAGTTCTTCTTCTTCAACGGGGTGTCCCAGCTCTTTTTGCAGGGATGTCACCGCTTTATCCTGGATCCCGCAGGGAATAATATTGTCGAAATAATCAAGGTTGACATTCGCATTTAGTGCAAATCCATGCATGGTTACCCATCTGCTTGCTCTTACACCCATGGCGCAAATTTTACGTGCTTTTTTCGGATCCTCTGCATCCAGCCATACACCGGTTTCTCCTTCACTTCTGCCTGCCTGTATACCATATTCGGCAATACTCAGGATCACCATCTCTTCCAGATAACGAAGGTACTTATGTATATCTGTAAAAAAATTATCGAGGTCAAGTATAGGATATCCTACGATCTGTCCCGGCCCATGATAGGTAATATCGCCACCCCTGTTGATCTTATAATATGCAGCATTTTTTTGTTCCAGCTCTTCTTCATTGATCAGCAGGTTTTCTTTATTTCCGGAGTTACCCAATGTGTATACGTGTGGATGTTCACAAAATAAAAGATAGCTGGGGGTTGATTTTTGCTGATCCGCCGGAAGTGTACGGTTACTTACCTTTACATTGACCACATCATTAAACAGTTTTTCCTGGTACTCCCAGGCCTGCTTATAATCAATGAGGCCTAAATCAATATATCTGACTGCTTGCAAAAGAGATGGATTGAATTGTTCAGGAGTGTGATGCATTCAATCTCCTGAGAAGTTTATTTTATATTTTGGAAAGAGCAGATTTTAAATGATCAATCACTTCGATCTCCATTAAATCAACACCTCTTGCTTCACCAAGAATGACGGATGTCCAGTCACCAAGATGAATAAAATAGATGGCTTTTTCAATGGCGGAATTGCCTTTTGAATGGATATCGATAATGTTCGATGTATACTTCTTGATTATCTCCTTATTGATTTCTACACGTGCCAGGTTACGGGAATATTCATCCTGATCCAGAAGAAACAAGACCACCATGTTCTCATTTTTTTCTGTCCAGCCCACCAGCTCATTGTGATTCATCTCGGGAATGATGTGGTGCCAGCACAATATTTTTGAATTCTCATTTAATTGCTGACGCAAACGTATGGCTACTCCTTCGTTGTAAGTAGTTGCATAAATGACAGGTAATTTGCCGTTTATCTTTTTACTAATGGATGTTGCTTCTGCAATGATATTCGTTTCTTCTTTATCAATCAGTTGAATAGCGGCTTCCAGTTCTTTTTTAAATGAATCGGGAATGATTTTAAAATGACCAAGTATAAAAAATAGCTGCACCAATGAATAACCGAGACAAGACCGCGGAGGCATACCTCCGGGAACAATAATGTGATCAAGCCCCTTTTCTTTTGCAATTTTTTCTACTGTACCTCCTGATGTGATGCAAACAATTTTTGCATTTTTCTTTAAGGCAAGTTCCAAACACTGGAGTGTTTCTTCCGTATTTCCTGAATAGGAGGATATAATGACCAATGTATTTTCATTGACGTAAGCAGGAATGAAATAACCTTTGCTGCTGTCAATAGGCGTAGTTGCAGTTGGAGTAACAAGCTGAGCGACAATACTGCCACCGATCCCGGAACCACCAAGGCCGCATATCAGGACATTCTGGATTTTATTTCCGGGTAAAGTTAATTTCGCATGGCTACCAATTTTAATGGCTTCTGTTAATTGTTTAGAGAAGTTTGCAACTAAAGTTTTCATGGGGTTAAATTAGTGTGTTAAAAAGGTAAAAATACAATTTTGTTTTATAATTTGATGTTCCAAACCGTAAAAGCCTTTAAAAAATAGATTTTCTTTCCTTGTTTCCTTTATATTTGCAGACTGTAAAAAGGAACACATAAAATCAGTAAAAGATGATGACAGCGTTAAGCGAACAGGAAATTATCAGACGTAACAAACTGGATGAGATCAGGAAAATGGGGATCGATCCCTATCCGGCAGCCTTATTCGAAGTAAATACGACAGCAAAAGATATACTCGATAATTTTACACCTGAAAAAGCGGATACTTATAAAAATTTAAGTATTGCCGGGCGTATTATGAGTATCCGTGATATGGGAAAGGCTTGTTTTGTTAGTTTGCAGGATGCGACAGGAAGGATACAATTATACATCAGAAGAGATGATATTTGTCAGGGAGATGACAAATCCCTGTTCGACAGCTTATTTAAAAAGCACAGCGACATCGGTGATATCATTGGCGTAAAAGGTTATGGATTCATCACCAAAGTAGGAGAAACCTCCATTCATGTAACCTCTCTTCAAATGCTCAGTAAATCCTTGCATCCGCTTCCGGTTGTAAAAAGGGATGAACAAGGCAATGCATTTGATGAAGTAACAGATCCGGAATTCCGTTACCGTCAGCGTTATGTGGATCTGATTATCAATCCGACGGTAAAGGAAACCTTTATCAAACGCACAAAAATGATAAATACCATTCGTGATTTTTATAATGAAAAAGGTTACCTGGAAGTGGATACACCTGTTTTACAGGCTATTCCGGGGGGTGCATCTGCACGTCCGTTTATCACGCATCACAATACATTGGATATCCCGATGTATTTACGTATCGCCAATGAACTGTACCTGAAACGCCTTATTGTTGGCGGATTTGATGGTGTGTATGAGTTCTCACGCAACTTTCGCAACGAAGGAATGGATCGTACCCATAACCCTGAATTTACCGTGATGGAGCTGTATGTAGCGTATAAAGATTACAACTGGATGATGGACATCACTGAAGAACTGATTGAAAAAATTGCCCTTGCCCTTAACGGAACAACAAAAATAGAAGTGGGCGATAAGGTGATTGACTTTAAACGCCCTTTTAAACGAATTACCATGTTTGATTCCATTAAAGAATTCACAGGGATTGATATCAGTTCGATGGATGAGGATGCCTTGCGCGATGCCTGTAAACAACTGCATATACAAACAGATAAGAGTATGGGTAAGGGCAAGCTGATCGATGAGATCTTCGGAGCCAAATGCGAAGGAAATTATATTCAACCAACATTCATTACCGATTATCCGGTGGAAATGAGTCCGCTTACAAAAAAACACCGCAATAAACCGGGCCTGGTAGAACGTTTTGAATTGATGGTCAACGGCAAAGAACTAGCCAATGCTTATTCGGAATTAAATGATCCGATTGATCAACGCGAACGTTTTGAAGAACAGTCTAAACTGATGGAACGCGGAGATGATGAGGCCATGTTTATTGATCAGGATTTTTTACGTTCGCTCGAATACGGAATGCCCCCAACAGCAGGAATAGGTATTGGTATCGACCGGCTCGCCATGATCATGACCAATAATCATTCGATACAGGATGTCTTATTCTTCCCGCAAATGCGCCCGGAGAAACAACAGCAGGAAACGGAAGCATAAACAAGGTTGTGATTACACACAGGAATGAAAAGGCACGATTAAAACAATTTCATCTGGTTGTTGAGTTGTGCCTTTTTAAGAAGGGCTCGCCGTTGTGTGGCCAAAGGATTGACCTGGATCTCATACACCTGGCTTTCTTCTTCACGTGAAGCAACTGCAACGGTTGTTGAACCGGCATGCTTAACAAACAGTTCCCGTACCAGGTTGGGACAATTGTTATGTTTTGAAAGATGTGATAACAGCACATGACTCATAAACCCGGGGCGGTGTTTAATAAACAGCTCCAATGCCTGATCATTGGAAAGATGCCCTTTGTCACTACGGATTCTTCTTTTCAGATAGTAAGGATAACCACCTTCTTCCAACATGCGTTCGTCATAATTGCTTTCCAGAAATGCTGCATGGCATTGCCTGAAGTTTTCGATCACATGTTTGCAGTTGCTTCCGATATCCGTAAGCACGCCTATTTTAATGCCTTTGCTTTCAACAATAAAACTATGAGGATCGGTGGCATCATGAAATTTTGGAAAAGGCAGTACAGAAAGTTCATTGATAATAACCGGTTGGTAAGCTTTAAAAGCATAGGTTAACGGTTGTGCTATTTTTAATTGACTGTATAAAAGTGTAGAGGTCGTAATGTATACCGGTAATTGATATTTTTTTGAAAGTACTTCTACTCCTTTAATGTGATCGTTGTGTTCATGCGAAATAAAAATGGCCCTTACTTTATCGATGGAAAGTTCCAGACGCTTCATTCTTTTTTCTATTTCTCTGCAGGAAATACCGGCATCAATTAATACAGCATCGGTCGTATTACCTACATAATAACAATTACCATTACTTCCTGAATTAAGTGATGCAATAAAAAGCGACATAAAATTATTCGGTGCGTTTTAAATTATATTCTTTGGACTGACTGATAATCAGCGGGAACTTTTCGATTTTTACAGAACTGCTATCCAGCCCGAATGCTTTTGCTTCACTTAAACTCAAACGTTTCATAAAAAAGTAGAGGTTTAAAATGAATTTTTCACGTGTTGGTAAATCATTGTCATAAGATAAGAATTTTTCAATTACGACAAACTTAAAATCGCCCATTACATTATTTTTGCTTAAGGAAGCATACCGGCTCCTGATATCCACCTCCTTGTTTTTTACCAGGTCTTCCACCACTTTTCTAAAAAGAAAATTTATTTTGGGGGCTACACGAAACCCAAGCCGGAAATCAATGCGGATAATATCATTTTCTGCCACATGTCGTACTTTGTATTCCATCATATATGGTTCATCCATTACATTTACATGGACGAACCAATAGATATCTGCCCGTTTGGGTCTTTTTTGAAAGATGGAATAAACGACCTTTGATTCAATTTCATCCGGATTGTTTGCACTGGTCATGTAAATCAGATGTGTTGCGTATTTTGTCAAGGATTCATCTTTACTCAGATCCATTAGTTTTTGCTGATGGTCAGCCAGTTTCACCATTTCCACATAACGGGCCTGAATTTTTTTGGCAACATACCAGATGGACATAACAGAGACCAGGCAGGCTGCAATCATTATGGAGATCCAGCCGCCAAGAGAGAATTTACTCAGGTTCGCTGCTAAAAAAGAAAGTTCGATAGCACTATACAAACTGATAACTACATAAATGAAGTACTTGTTGTATCGTTTCATATGCATGTAAAAATTCAGCAAAATGGTTGTCATGAGCATGCACAAAACAATAGCAAGCCCATAGGCACTTTCCATTTCTTCCGATTTTCCAAAATAAAGAACCACCAGTATACATCCAGCTAATAAGAGCCAGTTAATGGATGGGATGTACAACTGCCCTTTTAGTTCGGAAGGATATTTTACTTTTACTTTTGGCCATAAATTTAATCGCATAGCTTCGTTGATAAGTGTAAAAGAGCCGCTGATCAGCGCTTGTGAGGCAATTACGGTGGCAATGGTAGCGATTACAATTCCAAAAGGCAAAAAGCTTTCCGGCATAATTGCATAAAAAGGATTGGAAGCCTTAAAGGATGGAAGCAGCATTCCGTTGTGTTTGATCAGCCAGGCTCCTTGCCCGAAATAATTTAAAACAAGCATACATTTGACAAATATCCAGGAAATGCGGATGTTGTGTTTTCCACAATGTCCCAGATCAGAATACAGCGCCTCTGCTCCTGTTGTACACAAGAATACTTTTCCCAAAATCAGAAAACCCTGTGGATGGATTTGAAGTAAATGGTAAGCATAATAAGGATTGAGCGAAGAAAGTACGGACCAGTCGCCATGCAACTGAGAAATACCCAGTATTCCCAGCATTAAGAACCATAGAGTCATCATCGGACCAAAAAACTTACCGATAAAATTAGCGCCAAACTGTTGTATAAAAAACAAGCCGAAGAGAATACCGATGACGATGTATACCGTATTTAATTTGTTGTTAAAAAAGCGCAGTCCTTCTATGGCAGCAGAAACAGAAATGGGTGGTGTGATGATTCCATCTGCAAGTAATGCACTTCCCCCGATAATGGCAGGTACGATGAGCCATTTGAATTTGGTGCGGCGGACAAGTGTATAAAGCGAAAAGATACCGCCTTCCCCTTTGTTATCGGCACGCAACGTTAAAATAACATATTTGATGGTCGTTTGTAATGTCAATGTCCAAAAAAAAGCAGATACGGCACCTTTAACAACATCTGCATTGATGGCCTCTTTACCAACAATGGCACTCATTACATACAAGGGTGATGTTCCGATATCACCATAGATAATTCCTAATGTGATTAATAATCCGCCCCAGGTGGCTTTACTGATACGGGATTGATGAGGACTCATAGAAAATAATTTAAAAAAATAATGATACGCTAAAAAGTGAAGGTTGTTTTAATTAAGACAGGGATAAAAGAAACCAATCAACTGTAGCTGATCCAGGGGTAGTACAAATTTACTTGTTGAGCGTGGGTAGTATTTGTAAGAAACTTCGTCACCGTATTCAAATTATGATGCAAATTTACATCAAGTAAGGTATGGAAATGAAAGAAAGGACAGAAATATTTTCGTGGAAATGATTTTCTCAATTTTTGTGTAAAAATTTGCGCGTAGCTCTACTTCCATCTTCTGGATTAAAAAAAGAACGGCCCTGTAAGGCCATTCAATGATTACAGGAACTTCATCGGATGCAAAGTCCCCTACAAGCGCCCGTTAAAATTTATTTTATAGCAAGCATTGGTTTGTATTTTTCACGATAAGCATAGGCTAAAAACAGGTTCGCTAAAACGATGAAGATGGAAGCACCGATGTCTCCTTTTTCAACAATTGCATGAAACAATAAAATATTGAGGGAAACGGGAAAAATAATAACAGTTGCAAGTGGAGCAAAAATGCCGATGATCAGGGCAATACCACAAACCAGTTCTGTCACCTTTATTAAAGGGAATAAATAATGGGCAGCCATCAGCCCTTCCATAAATGTTTTCACATCACCTTCTTCGAGCTCTGGCTGAGGTGCCAGGTTAAACAATACCATGATTGCAGAAAATGTGTACAATGCACCCAGTAAGATGCGGACAATGATAGTAGCGATTCTCATGTTTTTTACGTTTAAAAGTTAATTGATTGTAGTTGTTTGTTGTGTTATTAGTTGTTATGACTTTTCCATGATTTCTTTCAGGTTTTTCAGCCCTTGTTCCAGATCCGGTCCCAGCATTTTGTCCATATTCATGAACAATAGCATGGCATTCAGCGGATAACCCATTTTTCCTTCAAAGGCCCATTTTACAGTTGTTTGATTTTCACCGAGTGCTTCAGTTGTCATATAGGCTGTTGCATTTCCTTCCATCGGTTTAATAAAACGCAAAGCAAAATCGATCCGGTTTCCTTCATCTATTTTTGTAATCTCCTGTTCACCTTTGCCTATATTTTTATCATTGCTTTCCCAGGAAGAAATAAAACCAACAGTACCATCTGTTCCATGATACTCCTTTTTCATCTTCGGATCCATTCTGGCCCATACACTAAAATTGTTTTGGTTCTCCAGGGATCTGATATAGTTAAATACTTCCTGTTTTGGTTTATTGATGGCAATGTTGCGTTCAACGGTATATTCTTTTTTAGTAAAAATTCCAATGACAAGGAGTAATACTATAATAACAAGTAGTCCAATTAAGATTTTTTTTAGAATTTTCATGGTTCGTTGTTTTTAGTTATTATTTTTTGATTAGAAGTTAATTAAGGTCGTAGCTCACCATCCAGTTGATACCAAATTTCGGTGACCATCCCAAAATAAGCATTCCAGAATATTTTTTCCCGGGGCATGGTTATTTTTCCATCCTTCACGGAAGGATGGGTCATTGTTCATTTATTAAAATGTTCGGCATTTCCAGCATTTTTATGGTTGGATCTATTGATGACGAGACTCCGTTCAGTGTGAAATTCTTTTTTGATCAATAATCCGTAATTAATAAAAGAACGATGATGAAAATAGTAATAAGTAAAATGATGATAGAATGTGCATGATCTTGATGATTTAATATTACAAAATTATTTTAATTCTCAAATTTTGATGATAAAATAGATGTTAACAAAGTGTTTAATTTTTTATATGTTCAGCAGGTCTTTTAGCTTTACCAATCCCTATCCCGGAGGTCGGGCATGGTGTCAATAAATTCTTCGGTCTTTTCACTCCTCCTGTACCAAATCATTGTCTGAAATCAAACAACCAATTTTGTAGTACTGCTTTTTTAGACAATTGTTTTTTACTGTTTTTTCCGGATCCTTCGCATGCTTAAAAAATGGTTAAGGTTTTTCATCCATTGCTCCGTATAATCCGTTCACCTGATGCTGCTAAATTAGATAGAATAGTGGAGGGGATAAACATATGAATACGACAGGTTGAGGGGTACATTACGACAAAAAGATGACGTTATATTTGTCATGATTTAACCGTAAGAGGACTATTTGATCAATTATAAATTTTTATGATCTTTCTGTCTAAAACGATTGAATAAAATCATTTGTAGAACAAAAAAAAACAGCCATCTTTGGCTATTATAATTTAGAGGTACGATATGATTACCTGCTCAGCTTATTAGGGACTCATATTGATGCGATTTATGTAATTTAAAACGCAAGCATGAGATCAGTGCATTCCATCAGTATATTGGGTTGTGGTTGGTTAGGCTTAACACTTGCTGAGCAGTTGATTAAGGAAGGGTACGAAGTAAAAGGTTCAGTTACCAAACCGGAAAAATTAACCTTATTAAAAGAAAAAGGTATTCAACCTTTTCAACTGGAGCTTACCAATGTTTCCATCACCGGGCGCGATCCGCATTCTTTTTTTAATAGTGATCTGTTCATCATTTCCATTCCTCCCGGAAGAAGAGCAGCTGTTATTTCCTACTATCAGTCACAAATCAGCTTACTGATTCAGGAATTAAAGAAAAGTACCGTAAAGCAGGTAATTTTTATAAGTTCGACGGCTGTTTACGCAGATGATAACAAAGAAGTGTTTGAAACAGATGCTTGCCGGCCTGTTACAGACAGCGGAAAAGCATTAATGGCTGCAGAACGATTGCTTCAGGAACAAAAGAGTTTTTCAACCGGTATTCTTCGTTTTTGTGGATTAATAGGCCCGGATCGTCATCCAGGAAGATTCCTGGCAGGTAAAAAAGATGTTGAAAATGGTGATGCACCTGTTAATCTGATCCATCGTGACGATTGTATCGGAATCCTTTCTGAAATAATACGAAAGGAGGTTTGGGGTGAAATTTTTAATGTGTGCTCCCAGGTTCATCCCAGCCGGAAATTATTTTATACAAAAGCTGCAGAGCAATTAGGAATGGAGACCCCTTCTTTTTCGAAAGAGCCAGCACGGTATAAGGTAGTTAATTCGGATAAAATTAAAAAAAGAACGGCATACTTATTTAAGTACCCTGATCCGTTGTTGTCTTTATTAAATCATTAATAAAAATGATAAATAAACAAGAATAAAAATAAAAAGAATTGAGCTTAATGTTTTATGTATTTTTTTTCACAGAATAAAAAAATGACCGCTGATTATAAATGTGATAATTATAGAGAAGAGGAAGGGATACTATAAAAAACGCAGAAGATGAATCTGTAAGATGCACTTAATAAATTGGTTAAAGATATAGTGATTGAATACGTATTAGTTTATAAGTTAAAGGAATGAAAATCGATAGGAGGAGCATGGTTATTAATTAAATGAAACTTTGATCTGCCGGCCTCGTAATAAAATTTATGAAAAAAGGAAAATTATTTACAAAAGAAGATGCTTTGTTGTTAGAGGAAATAATTCTTAACAGGAGAGATGTTCGGGGGAACCATTTTGTAAATGAACCATTAAATCCGGATTATTTGAACAAACTGATAGATGCTGCATTGAATGCTCCATCAGTAGGCTTTTCCCAGCCATGGGAATTTGTGATTGTAGAAGATAAAACAATCAGAAAACAAATTAAGGAAAGCTTTGAAATTGCTCATCACCGGGAAGCCCACTATTTTAAGAATGAAAAACAACAGGATTATATCCGGTTAAAGCTGGAAGGTATCCTGGAGTCGGCTGTAAACATGGCCGTGTTCTATAAACCCAGTCTGGAACCCGTATTGGGGCAAACCAATATGAAAGAAGCAGGTTTGTATAGTGTTGTTTGTGCCATACAAAACATGTGGTTAATGGCCAGAGCATTAAATGTAG
>CAZMRM010000095.1:0-5157 GCA_964568515.1 uncultured Chitinophaga sp.
AACTTGTAATAATCAGGATTGGAAAGAACTCTTTCCCGATTTTCATCTACTACATTCTGATACTGTGTTCTTTCAATCACCCGCCCTTTCTTATTCTTTGTACATTCTTGCTGAATAGCGCATGTAAGACAAGCCTTTGTTTTATATGTATAGGATATATAGTGACCTCTGTTAATGCCATTTCCGGTTTTTCTCATGATCTCTCCTGAAGGGCATATATAATTATCGTGTTGTTTATTGTAAATAAATTCTGCGGCTGGAATACAATCATTACTTGGTGCAGTGCTTGGCATTGGTGCAGAGTAAGTGATAATACCGGCAGACTTACATATTTGAAATTGGTCTCCAGTTGAATATCCTGCATCACTCAATGTATTAAATGTTCTTAAATTCAGCAGATTTTTAACCTCTAAAGCCATACCTGCAAGTTCTCTTTGATCAGTAATAGAGCCTATACCAGCATGAACAAAAAGTTTGTGTTTTTTGTCGGTAGCAGCTTGAATACAATAGCCCACTTCTACGCCGTTATTATTAACTCGAAGTTTTTTTGCATCAGGGTCACTAAAAATTCTTATTAGAACTAGGTGCTGGTTTTGCTTTTGTGGGAAGGCAATATCATTTAGAAGTAGAAGAAGAAGATTTTTATATAGATCTGTTATTGGTGCGACCCGTTTACACGGAAACTGCAATTAATATTGCAGAAACGTGTAGAGCAGCTTAAGCTGTTTAACTATAATTCTGTATTGGTAAAATTCCAATCTCCCTAACATCGGGATGAAGCATGACCCACGCATTTATACTTGACAACTATAGATGTGCAAGCATGGGGCAAAAGGTGGTAATCGGGAACCTCAACCTGAAATCCCATCAAGCAAAGTCGGAAACGATTACGAGAGAAACCTATGTTTGACTCGCCGTAAGGTCGTAGGGAGCGAAATGAGGATGATACGCTTCAACCAAAAGGTACAGGACTGCAAAGATTATTTGGAGGTGAATAGACCCAAATAGATGTTATCAAAGTCCCGGCGAAAAGTAGGAATCTGCCTCCGACGGAAAATAGAATTATGGAACGGAGTAATCTTTACAAAGCTCTCTTCATTATGAAGAGTGGGTAGTCAGCTAATGCTTTGTAAAGAAAGGATTGTTCCCAAAGCGAATGCCTTGAGTAATGTCAAGGATATGCAGACAGGAACACGGTAATATGGAAGATAGAGTTGTAATTAACAGTAAAGAAGTCATGAGCCAAGCAACAACACTTAGGTATGAATGGAATGCTATTCCCTGGCCAAAGCTGGAGCGGAAAGCATTTAAGCTGCAAAAACAAATCTATCAAGCATCACAACGTGGAAATAGTCAATTAGTAAGAAAATTACAAAGATTGCTTTTAAACTCTACCTATGCAAAACTGCTTTCAACACGAAAAGTAACACAGGACAACAGAGGAAAAAAAACTGCCGGAGTAGATGGTAAACTTGCATTAACACCGAAAGAGCGTATAGAACTGGCATCCACATTAAGGTTGGATACAAAAGCAATGCTCATCCGGAGAATATGGATACCTAAACCCGGAAAAGAAGAAAAGAGACCTTTGGGTATACCTACTATTAGTGAAAGAGCAAGACAAGCATTAGTAAAAATGGCATTAGAACCGGAATGGGAAGCAAAATTTGAACCTAACAGTTATGGTTTCCGCCCCGGTCGCTCATGTCACGACGCAAAGGAAGCAATCTTTGAATCAATTAAAAGAAAACAAGCCTATGTATTAGACGCAGACATCGCAGGATGCTTTGACAATATTGATCATGTCGTACTGCTTAGTAAACTTCAAACCAATCCACTGTTAAGACGTACTATTAAAGCATGGTTAAAGGCAGGAATATTAGATAAAGCTATCTTTCATTCTAATGAAAAGGGAACTCCGCAAGGAGGAATAATCTCTCCTTTACTTGCCAATATTGCACTACACGGAATGGAGATGGATACTAAACAAGCACTTCGGCAAGAATTATTCGATTATATGAAGAAAACAAGAGGTAAAGCCTCTTATATGATGGCCAGCCGAAAGTTATCTGTCATCAGATATGCCGATGATTTTGTAGTTATACATGAAGACAGGAATATCTTGCTAAAAGCCAAAACCTATATCAGCGAATGGTTAAAAAGGATAGGACTGGAATTAAAACCAGAGAAAACAAGATTATGTCACACTTACAATTCCTGTGAAGGAACAAAAGCAGGCTTTAATTTTTTGGGTTTTAATTTTCGACAATATAAGTCTAATACAAATACCTTGGGTTACTCTACTATCATCAAACCAAGTAAAGAAAGCTTGAATAAACATTTGTTTACTATCAAGCTTAAACTTAGAGAACATAGAGGAGAATCCCAAGAGACGCTCATCCGAAATCTAAATCCTATTATCAAAGGATGGTGTAACTATTACAAAGTATCTGCTGCAAGAAAAATATTTGAAAAGGCAAGTCACCATACTTTTGAGAAACTATGGAGATGGATACGTTTTAGACACCCCAATAAAGGTAGACGATGGGTTAAAGGCAAATATTTTCTAAAACACAAAGGGAATAATTGGAGGTTCAAGACAAATAAAGGCCACATTCTTGTAATGCACTATGACTTTAAAATCAAACGATTTATTAAAGTGAAAGGAGTTGCAAGTCCGTATAATGGAAACTTTATCTATTGGGCAACCCATATGGGAAGGCATCCAATGCTTACTCCAAGAATTGCTACATTGCTTAAAAAGCAACGAGGAAAATGTGGTCATTGCAAATTGTTTCTTAACATGGAAGATATCATTGAAGTTCACCATGTAGACCAAAACAATAAGAACAACAACTCCCAAAACTTACTATTAGTACATGGCCATTGCCATGATAAAGTACACGGAAAATGTATGTATGAAAAACACCAGATTACTGAGGAGCCGGATGTTTTGAAAGGAACAAGTCCGGTTCTGGAGCCGAGTATGGACAGTGATGTCCATGCTTAGGTAACTACCATACAAAATTACATTGCTATGTTGTAGTAGAGTTAAAGACAGGTAAGTTTCTTCCTGAATATGCAGGTAAATTAAATTTTTATCTTTCTATGGTAGATGATAAATTAAAGACAAAACAGGATCAGCCCAGCATTGGCATTTTGATATGCAGACAAAAAAATAAAATAATAGCAGAATATGCTTTAAAAGATATGACCAAACCTATTGGGATTACAGAATATAAACTTACCGAGAGTATACCACTCATTCTTAAAGAAAGTCTACCAAGTATTGAAAAAATAGAGAAAGAATTAAAAAGAAAAGAAGAAAAATAGATTAACGATACTGAAAGCTTCCCTATAAAGAGTAGCGATAATAAATATAAAAAATCGTTAATTTCAGGGAACCATGAAAAAAACAAAATTTAGTGAAAGCTAGATCCTAAAAATCTTGGGTGAGCAACAGCAGGGCAAAACTGTAGGTGATATTTGCCGCGAACACGGTATTAGCCAACCAACCTTTATCAGTGGAAAACAAAGTATTCAGGTCTTGATATTCATCAATTGAAAAAGATGAAAGAGCTGGAAGCAGAACTTTCGCAATACAAAAAAATTGTAGCCGAGCAAACTTTACAGATTACCGTTTTGAAAGACGTAATTGAAAAAAAGCTTTAAGGCCTGCTGAAAAATGGGAGCTAGCTGTTTATGCAAATGAGCAGCATAAGATGAGCCTTCGGCAGGCCTGCAAAATGTTTTCTATTTGTCCAAGTGTTTTCTATTATAGACCAAAACCAAATACAGATCATTTAATTAGTGATCAGCTTTCATTATTAGCTGAACTTCACAATAGGTGGGGCTTTTGGATGATGCATCATTATTTAAGAAATCTCAATTACAATTGGAATCACAAACGTGTTTATTGAATTTATACAAGGATGAAACTCAATCTTCACAGAAAACATAAAAAGCGATTACCGCTACGTATTAAAGAACCGTTGCTTCAACCATTGATGCCTAATGCTACCTGGTCAATGGATTTTGTTCATGATGGACTGTTCAATGGCCGACCATTTAGATCTTTTAATGTGCTTGATGATTTTAATCGTGAAGCCTTGAATATTAGTATTGATACGAGCTTACCAAGTCAGCGAGTGATACGAGAATTGGATAAACTTATTGAATGGCGTGGAAAACCTCAAAAGATCAGAGTTGATAATGGACCCGAATTTATAGCCAATGCAATGGAAGTTTGGTCAGAAAAAAATAACATTGAACTGAAGTTTATTCAAAAAGGAAAACCCCATCAAAATGACTATATCGAACGATTTAATCGCAGCTATAGAGAAGAAGTATTAGATGCTTTTGCTTTTGAGAACATGCGTGAGGCACAATTATTAACCAATGCGTGGATATGGATTTATAATAACGAACGACCACACAGTTCTTTGAAGTATCATACTCTAATTAAGGGAAGCTTTCATTAGGATTTAAAGGTTTCAATAGAGAAAAATCATATATAGGTGAGATAAAAATTTATTCATCTAATGAAATTAAAAAATTCTGTCCAAGGATATGGAGTGGAGAAGTTGCAGGAGAATTTACAGTTGAGTTATAATTTCACTAAGATAAACATCGTGACTTTCAATCCGTTGGCAACCTGCTTTCTACGTATATTCGTACGCTGTCAGGCAGTGATTATGTATACCGTCAGGATGAAAGTTATATCTATGGCAGTTCCCGGCTGGGTGTTCAAATTGAAGAAATTAACCAAGAATGATATTTGTGATTTAGGTTTATTGGAAGACATTTGGAATGAGAAAAATTTATCCTCAAAAGAATTTATAATCAGGTTGACCATGACTAATAATCTGTTTAATAAAAGAATAAACTGTATTTATGAAAGTATAAAGGAGTAGTAGATGAATAATACAGCAAAATGGCATGTTTTTCGACGGTAACTGAAAGACATTCATCTAAGAAATAAAAAGACAGCCGTCCCATGATGGCTCCTTATCCGGATAATTCATAGAAAGTAATGCCAGGCCAATTCCGGTTAATCCTGCTAATAAATTAGGGGAAAGCAACATCTCTTTTTGATCTGTTTTTGTTGCCAGACCATTTATTCCCTTTTTCTTATAAAATAGGATGGTCTGATCCAGC
>CAZMRM010000095.1:5167-10952 GCA_964568515.1 uncultured Chitinophaga sp.
TGTTTCATAGTGCAACCGGTTAAATAATTGCAGAATACCGGAGGTACCATGGCATACAGGTACTTCAAAAACAGAACTGTTATCCATTGTTCTTGTGGCGCATTGCAGCAATATTTCCATGGCGGTTTCTGCTAAATCAGGATGATCGATAACAGCAGAATACCTGTACAATGCAAGTCCTGCCCCCATATCCCCATAGCACCAGGCTAATCGCTGATTGTTATAGTCATTATTTTTTCTACTCATGAAAGCGACTTGTGGGAAAAATGATGTATTTGTTTTCTTTTGTTTTAGCTGTAAAAGAAAATCAACCATTTCTTTTAAAATATAAATGAGTAAACTATTTGATGGAAAGAGAGATAGTGCCTTTGTTAATATCAAAATGTGTCCTGAAAGCCCGTGAGATAAACTTAAATTATAAACAAACTCCGTTTGGCTTTTACCTGTAACTGAAGGGTAAAAAACAAACTGATCGTTTTTGAACATGCCTGCTTTTACTAATTTAAGAAAATCAGTAAGTTCAAATTCTTCTATCAGGTGTGCTTCGATTAAGAAATACAGTATTCCAAATGAACCATGTAAATTATCCCAATCATTGTTATTTGCTGATTGCATTAATTCATGATAAATCAAATTTTTGTATGAATAGAGTTCATCTGGTTCGAGTTCAAGTAAATCGTTTTTGTTCAGGTTCATGAACGTCCATAATTTTCCGGCAAGGCCGGTTGAAAAGGAAGCAGAATCATCGCTATGATGGAGGATTTTTGATACCATCTCATTCAGTTCGTTTTCTGTAAGTACTTCCTTGCCATTTGTATAATGGCTATAGTATATACAGTACAAAAGAAAACCACTCATTCCTGAATAAAGGCCGGTATTGGTTTCTGTGTGAATTACATTTTTTAAATGTGTATTAATTACTGTAAGTAATAGCCCGATCATTCTTTTATGCGTCTTATTCATAAAAAGAAAAGGAAGAAAAAACTTCCCTTTCTTTAATGGTATCGTTAACAGATAGCGGAGGGATCTTGCCCCGGTGCATAACATTCTGGTGGTCTTGTCGTAACTGGTTGACTACAGAAAAATGTAATGGTTGGTACACCGCCTTTTACATCTGTCATTTGTTGATTGGATAAAGAAGCGATCTGTTCTTTTTTCAACTGTAATTTTCCTTTCAAATTTAATTTTTTCATGGTGTCTGTTTTTAATTAACCTACTCTGTCAATGGTTTTCGGTATACCCATTACTTAAATTTTCTGAAGAATGAAAATTTAACGGAACCAAATTACCGTTTTCATAATTCGTTCTCAGGTGGATTTTATAAGAGGTAACGTTTTAAGAACAAGAGGTTAAAATGAATTGATGAGTTTTTTTCCACATGGAAAATTAGCTGCCTGAATAATCATTTTCGGTTTTCGAATGGTCATAATTCGTACTTTTTCCATATACTGATATTTTGCGTATATACTGCAATAAAATGTAAGTAATAAGTTATATCCTTCTTCAAAGGGGATTTATTTACCGTTAAATAATACAATCCTACCGTTAAATAAATAAATCACAATTATGCCCTGATGTGAAAAAATATGTTGGGAGTGGTGTTAAAAAATGTTATTTCTTTGCTACGATTTAAAATCCAAGAATTAATACTACTGATTCCTTTTTATGAAAAACTAAACCCGTATGTTCTTTAACACAATTATTAAAATACTTTTTCTGTATGAAAATTTTTAATTCTACTTTACTTATCGTTGTTTTTTGGTTAACTGTGTCTTATTCGTTTGCACAACCTTGTACCAGTGGTTGTACAATTACAGTTTCCACAACTACATCAACAAATTATACCGTTACAACCGGACAGCTGTTGTGTGTAACTCCAAGCGGTGTAATAAATGGGAATGTAACGTTAAACGGAGGAACCATTTGTAATCGGGGAATTATACAGGCACCTGTTTTTACTGTAAACAGTGGTACCATCAATAATTATGGATCCATCCTTCAGGTCGGTGACTTCGAATTAAAAACTACAAGTGTTTTTAATAATTATAACAATGCATTGCTAAAAGTGTCCCAAAAATTTCTTGTTCATCCAACTGCTCTTTATCTGTCAGAATCTGCGGGACAATTGCTGGTTTATCCTTTTTCGATCATACCGATCATACCGGCTGCCAATCCTCCTTATGCAAAGCTGGGAGCCAGCCTGGATGGTGGCTGTTATCTGGCCTCTGATGGTTTTTTATATTTTCAGTATGATGAGGAGTACACCGGAGGAACATTGAAATATAAAATTTATAATAACAGTCATTCTGTTATAATGTCTAATACTTTGGATCCCTTGCCATCCAAAGTTTACGGTGATAACCGGTTTCAGCTGAAAGTTGCCTGTAAAATGGGACTCGGAGATTATGTCCTGGAAGTAACAAATGACAAAAATGAGACTTCAACCTTACGGTTTAATGTCACTACAGTATTTACCTGTCCTTAATTACCCGAATAAATTAGTGAAGTAAATGAATAAAGGAAATATTTTAATAAGTGTATCAGTAACGGCGATTCTATCAATTGTTATTTTTTATTGTTTTACTGCCGCGTTTTCTGAGAAAACAGCATATGTGGATATAAGCAAGCTGTTTGAAGAATTTAAACTGAAGAAAGAGCTGGAAGTTCAATTGGGACAAATTAAAAATGCCCGCAAAAGCATATTGGATAGTTTGGAACTGAACTTAAAAGTAATGGCAAAACAAATTCAATCAGAAGGACAGAAGGATAAAACGAGAATACAATTGTTTGAGATAAGGAGAGAAGAATTCCTGGAAAAAAAGAGACAGTTTGAAGATGATGATAATGCCGTAACAAAACAATATGATGGTCAAATTGTTTCACAGCTGAATCAGTATGTGAAAGACTATGGAAACAAGCATGGTTACACTTATATTTTTGGAGCTGACGGAAGTGGATTCCTTATGTTTTCAACCGGTAAAAAAGATATTACAGAAGAGGTTAAAAAGTATATAAACGAACGGTACAAAGGAAAATCAGAATGAAAATTTTAAAATTAATATTCGTTTTTATTTGTTCTATAAGCCTATGCAGTTGTTCTTCCGGCAATGCATCCGGTTGGAAAAATTTTTTCAATGAAAATAAAAATGCGGAAACCGGAAGTGATAATGGCAAAAACGATCAACTTTCTCCAAGACAATATATGCAATGGGTTGCAGATAAAAGCAATGGTTTGAATGTAGAAAAAAGAATTAACGAATTTACTTATGGGTTGCAATACAAGCCCTTGGAATATGTTGCATTGCTTGATCTGAAAAAGGATGAAATAAGTAAATCGGAGCTGAAAAAGAAAATGGAAGAATATGAGGGACTGCAATATTATACTTTTACAATTTCAACGGATTCGCAACAGGAATTATTAAAAAAGAATTTATCAGAGACGAATGAGTACTATGGCAGGATACACTATTTTTCTTTTGATATGCAAAATGACTTGAAACTGATTGATGGCAAAGATACCCTCGATTGTGAATTGTTTCACTTTGAAAGGGTTTACGGAGTAGCACCTTATGCCAGGTTTGTTTTGGGTTTTCCACTCGCCTCCGGCAACCAGGATAAGACATTGTTTTATGATGAAAAGATTTTTGGTGCAGGCAAACTATACTTAACGATACAAGCAAAAAATAACAATCAATTACCCGAAGTAATTACTTATTAATTATGACAAAAAATAAACTTTTAAGAGGTGTGGCTGTGTATATGGCTTTTAGCTTACTGTTTGAAATTTGTTGCCCGACAGTAGTACTGGCTCTCACAGGTGGTCCTGCACAACCTGAAACAAGTAGTTTTGAACCCATTGGTACTTCTGAAATGGTTGATCTGTTTTCCGGAGATTACAATTACAATATACCATTATTGGATGTAGGAGGTTACCCGGTTAACATCAGTTATCACTCCGGTATCAGTATGGATCAGGAAGCGAGCTGGACAGGACTCGGGTGGAACATCAATCCCGGTGCGATTAACCGGAACATGCGTGGATTGCCGGATGATTTTAAAGGGGACAAGGTTACAAAAGAATTCAATGTTAAAGCCAACCGTACCTATGGTGCAAACATCGGATTTGGTGCCGCAGTAGCAGGTTTTGATAACATCAGTTTGAATTTTTCCATCGGTGCCAAATTCAATAATTACACCGGGGTAGGTTTTGAACAATCTGCAAACATAGCCATCAGTGCAGGTGAATCCGGTAAAGGATCCGGTACGGCAAGTTTAGGGCTACATACCAGCGCAGATGGTTTAGACATTTCACCATCCGTATCATTTTCTGCAACAGCAGAGAGTAAAGATGGAACGGATACAAAAATAGGTGGTTCAATCGGTTCTTCCTTTAATTCCAGATCCGGTTTAAAAGCGTTGTCTATTGGTGTGAGCATGGAACAAGGAAGAAAGGCAGATGTAAAGGCCAAAGATCCTGCAAAGCATAAAAATTCATCAGCAAAAAGGGATTCCAAATCCTTTGCATCATCCAGTGGTTCGGTGGGTACCGGATCATCAGTTACTTTCACCAATCCTACTTATGTTCCGCAGATCAACATGCCGATGAAAAATTTATCGGTAAATGCTAATTTCCAGTTAGGTGTTACGGTTTTTTCGGTAGATGGAACATTGAATGTATCGGGTTATTATTCTGAACAAAAATTAGCGGAGAAAAAACAGGAAATCCCGGCTTATGGATATTTATTTTCAGAAGACGGCGCTAATCTGGATAAAGTATTGCTTGATTTTAACCGTGAAAAAGACGGATCATTTACCAAAACAACGCCCAATCTTCCGGTCACCAATTATTCATATGACTTATTCTCCGTTTCCGGTCAGGGAGTAGGTGGAATGTTCCGTCCGTTTCGTGGAGATCTGGGTTATCTGTTCGACAGTCGTAACAGCACAACCAGCGATAGTTACAGCTTGGGTTTAGAAATAGCAACCGCCAATCTTGCACACGGGGGAACCGATGTAACCATCAACGACGTCAATACAACATCCGGCAAATGGACAGAAAATAACAATGCTGCGAAAAATCTGGTGTTCCGTAAAAAAGTAACAGGAAATCCGACTTATGAACCTGCTTATTTTAAAGAGGTAGGTGAAAAGAACGTGGATGCGAATCCTGGTTTGTATAATGCCATTGGCAGAGAAGTGCCGGTAAGGGTGGGGTTACAGGATGATGGAGGATATGAGATCAGTGCAAGAAACAAGTTTGTAGTGGGTACCAACGCCGACTCAGAAATTGACATCCCGACACAAAACTACCGTACCCTGCGTCAAAAACGCAATCAGTTATTTTCATACATCAGTAAAAAAGAGTATGAAAAATCTGCCGTGTACCCTGATCTGGAAGAACTCATCAGTTCGAGTGCAGGAAAGGATCATATTGCAGAGATCACTACCACAAAAACGGATGGTACCCGCTATGTATATGGGATTCCGGCATACAATACCAAACAGCGTGAAGTAACTTTCAATATCGGAGGTGGTACCAATGATGGTAATGGAACAGTAACTTACGATCCATCGAACGGTGATAATACCAAAGGAAATGAAAATGGGATAGATAATTATTTTAGCAGCACAGAGCTTCCTCCTTATGCCCATTCATATTTGTTGACCGCAGTTCTTTCGGCAGATTATGTTGATCTTACCGGTAATGGTCCGAGTAAGGATGATTATGGTACCTATACAAAGTTTTCCTATAAAAATGTTGTTGCAGCTGATCCTTATAAATGGA
>CAZMRM010000096.1:0-1455 GCA_964568515.1 uncultured Chitinophaga sp.
GGTGCCGATATGATTTCTGCGTATCTAATCACTTTAAAATAGTAGCTGGCGTATCCATTTTCAGGTTTATTTGAAAAAGAATGATTTATAGTCACACCTTCGTTAAAAGTCTGAGCCTGACTTCCATGTTTAATTGAAGAAATAATACTCCCGTCTTTATTACATGGATGTTCACCTATGAAATGAATAACATGTGTACTTGGCGCTCCTATTTTGGTTGAATTGACCATTGAAAGTTCGCTTACTAAAGTACCATATTTTATTTCTTTCAAACTATTGATGTAAGGAATGTGGTGGATAAGTAAATATCCACCTTTATACTCGATTTCATATCCTTCAACCCTGAGCTGCTTCAGCTCAGGATTGTTATTTATTAGAAGCTCCAACATAAGTTATGATCTATTAGTTAATGAAACGATGAAATTCATTTTGTTTTTTACAAAAACATGATCACCTTTAACCATTGTCCCTTCCTGATTTTGCCGAGGCCCTCTATCATACGTGACGGTAAACGCAGTAGCTTCATTTTCCACATAATTGTCAAACGCTAGTCTAACAACCTGTTCGTAAGAAATCTTTTCATCTTCCCATTCTTTAGCTCTTGCGTTTACAATAATTGTGATCGGAAACTTCAACTTAGAAAAGAAATGCTCCAAGCCAGGTCTAGCCAAGTCTACCTCCGTAGTATCACTAATTAATTCATCTTTCCATGGATCTTTAATTTTTAAAAAAATGTCATCTTCGTTGGGAATTTTTCCGAGTTTTCTGATTTCTGCGCCAGTGATGTATTGTTGTGACCATTCATGTCTGTCGCCATTGATTGTTAGATGGAGAGTTTGGTAATTATTTTTCATTTTTTTCTTTGTTTAAATTGTTCAACTAATAATGTTTTCCTTTTGCAAAGCTTCTACATCCCGTATCTTCTCTTGCTGTGATGCTATATTTTTTACATTGGTTTTTTTTATTAAATTTATACAGTTATAAATTTTCTCGTGTTTCATTAATGCAACACTTCGTTGCAAACGTAATACATATTTTTGTGTTTCGCAAATAATTTTTTAATATCTTTGGTGCAACAATTAAAATGATAAAAACATGGGTTCAACTCTCAATGCTGAGAAACTAGCTGAAATGATAAAAAATAAGCGTGGGGACAGAGGACTGAGAGCGGCTGCCAGTGAAATAGGAGGAGTAAGCGCATCGACTCTCTCGAGGATAGAACAAGGTAGCCTGCCAGATATTGATACATTTATAAAAATTTGTAAGTGGCTTAATGTATCGACTGATTATTTTACTCATAGCGAAAAAAATGAAGTTGCATCCCACCAAAAGGAAGTAGTAGCACATCTCAGAGCAGACAAATTTTTAGATCCAACTACAGCCGAATCTCTGATACAAATGATAACTTTGGCTTACCAACATACGAAGGTTAATGTCGGCAAGCAAAAAAACAAA
>CAZMRM010000096.1:1465-10942 GCA_964568515.1 uncultured Chitinophaga sp.
GCTTTAAAACAGAAGCTGAAAATCAGGCAATAAAACTGCGTGATGAATTGGGTATTGATCCACATGAGTATTTGCCTGCGATAAAGTTGGCAGAACACCTAAGTGTAAAAATTATAACTCCGAATGATATTCCAGGACTAACTATAAAACAGTTAAATACCCTTTTGGCGAAAAAATCAAAGGGTAGCTGGTCAGCTGTTACAATTCAGCATGATGACGGTTCTAAAGTCGTAATCCATAATACAAGTCATGCTCTTCCCCGTCAAGAGAGCAATCTTATGCATGAGATGGCTCATATAATCAGAGGGCATGAAATGAAACTTGTTGGAAATAGTAACGGTCTAAGAGATTATGATGACGTTCAAGAAAATGAAGCAATTTGGTTAGGAGGATGTTTGCAAATTCCAAGAGCTGCACTTATTTGGGCAGTTAAAAATAATATGAAGATTGACGAAATTGCAAATCATTATAATGCAAGTAAAGAAATGGTTACTTATAGAGTAAATAGAGAGGGAATTAGACGACAGTTTAAATCTTGGAATGGATAGCAGTTAAATAAGCTCTACTGCAACATTTTCAGCCTCTACTGCAACATTACTGCAACATTTTTAAGCAGAAATCACCTCAAATAAGCGGAAATAAGATCAAAACGACTTGATTTTAACACAAAACCCCAACAGCTTTATGCTAATGGGGTTTTGGTTGAGGTCCCGTCCAGATTCGAACTGGAGTACGAGCTTTTGCAGAGCTCTGCCTAACCGCTCGGCCACAGGACCTTAAATGAAGTCTGCAAAAATAAGAAAATTCTGCAAAACAACAATTATTTTTTTACTGTATAATTTACTTTTGTAAACCCCTTTAAACAGCCCGGGCATAAACAATTATTATAACATTTTTTCAGGTAATCAAGCGTTTCCATACTCAGAAAAACAGATTCACACCAGCAGCCTTCCTTTTCATTTGTACATTCAAAGGGAACAGTACATTTGGAACAGTGTTTTATACTCATTCTGTGATCATAACACTTACGCGTTCCACATCTCCATTCATGGGCGGGTTTATTTTGGTAACTTTTACCTGTACCTGTTGAAGTGTCCTGAATTCTTTTTTCAGACGGTTAACAATACGTTGGGCTACCTCTTCGATGAGTTTGGAACGTTTCGCCATTTCTTCTTTCGTTAGTTGATAAACAATGACATAGTCAATGGTTTTTGTTAAATCATCCGTTTTAACAGCATCTGTAAAATCTGTTTGCAGGGTGATATCAACAATGTAATTACTTCCGATTTTACCTTCTTCTTCCAGGCAGCCGTGATAAGCATATATATTTATTCCTTCTAAGACAATCTGATGCATTTAGTTTGCTGTTTTTTGTTGAACCAGACCTGGTATGGCAACGGTTGCATTTTGCAGGCGCTTGATGACCTCCTCTTTTCCAAGAAGTTCAACAATTTCAAATAATGCAGGCCCGCCGCCTACACCACTTATACACACTCTGAACAATTGCATCACTTGTCCGGCACCTAGGCCTTTTGCTTCTGCAGTAGCTTTAAATGCAGTTTCTGTTTCTGCTGCGGTAAAGGAAGGGAGATTTTTTAATGCGTCTGTTACGGCAAGAATGAATTCAGCTGCTTTATCATTCCAGCGTTTTTTTACTACTTCTGTATCATAGGCAGCCGGAGGAATGAAGAAATAATGACCTTCTTTCCAGAATTCATGAACAAAGTATGCTTTTTCCTTTAGTAAACGACAAGCTTTTTCTAAGAATAAGGTATCAGCACTGATTCCCTTTTCCTTTAAAACAGGTAAAAACAAAACAGCCAGTTCTGCATCTGATTTTTTTCTCAGGTATTGCTGGTTGAACCATTTGGTTTTTTCGGGATCAAACTTTGCCCCAGATTTGTTAACGCGTTCAAATGAAAATGCTTCACTCAATTCGGGCAAGGAAAAAATCTCTTGTGTTGTTCCCGGGTTCCATCCCAGCATTCCCAGCATGTTTACAAAGGCTTCCGGAAAAAAGCCGCTTTCACGGTAACCGGCATATTTTTCACCGGTACGTTCATCATACCAGTCGAGCGGAAACATAGGAATACCTGATTTGTCGCGTTTCGATAACTTTCCATTGCCATCCGGTTTTAAAATGAGCGGCAGGTGTGCCAGCAAAGGCATTTTATCTTCAAGTCCCAGATAGCGGTAAATAAGAACATGTGAAGGAGCAGAAGGTAACCATTCTTCTCCACGTACAGCATGGGATACTTCCATTTCAATATCATCAACAATATGAGCCAAATGATAAGTGGGCATACCATCTGATTTCAAAAGAACCTTGTCATCCACCTGGGAAGAATTGACAACCACCCATCCTCTTATAATGTCATGAAAACGGATTTCTTCATTTCGCGGAACTTTTAAACGAACAACGTACGGAGTTTTTGCATCCAGCAGCTTTTTTACTTCATCTTCTGATAAGGTAAGGGAATTGCGCATGTTTTGCCGTGTAACCGCATTATATTGAGGAGAAACCACTTTGGCTGCCTCCAGCCTTTTGCGCATGGCATCCAATTCATCGGCTGTATCAAAAGCATAGTAGGCATGACCACTATCAATCAGTTGTTGTGCATATTTAGCATAAATCCCTTTTTCTTTTCGTTCGCTTTGCCGGTAAGGGGCATGTGGACCCTCACCAAAACCAACACCTTCATTGGGTTCAATGCCGCACCATTTCAAAGCATTAATAATGTATTCTTCTGCCCCCTTCACATAGCGGGTTTGATCCGTATCTTCTATGCGAAGAATAAAATCTCCCTGGTGCTTCTTTGCATATAAATAGCTGAATAATGCAGTGCGAACACCACCCATATGTAAACCACCTGTAGGACTCGGTGCAAAACGTAAACGAACTCTCCTGTTTTCCATTGTTTTTTTTATAGATTTGCAAAGATAAGGGTATATTTAAAATCTAATAAAGGGAATTTATTTTTCTACACAGAATACGGTGAACAGACATTTTAAAAAATATTGCCTGATTTTCTTTTTGTTTAGCTGTTTAAGCCTCTTTTCCCAGAAAGATTCTTTGGTTTTCTACTTCAACAAAGAAACCCCCGTATCTGAGGAAAAACTCAATATGTTTGGTAAACAGCTGATAAAGATGGATTCTATTGAATTGCTCCACCTGTCAGCAAAAATCATTACCCGTGAAAATAAGACAGATTTTTATCATCAGATAGGTAAAGGTTTTTATGATCTGGATAATTATGAAAGCGCCAGAATATATTATTCCAAAGCATTGGAAATGGCGAAACGTACCCTTAATAAACAGCTGATTGCAAAAGAACTGAGTGCAACAGGAAATGTTTACCGTCTCCAGGACAGAAATACGATTGCATTGAATTTACTTTTCCAGGCAACCTCCCTCTACAAAGAATTGGATGAACCCAAAGAGGTAGCCTTTAATTTAGCGCTCATTGGTGATATTAACCGGTGCATTGATCAGCCAAAGGATGCTTTAAAGTACCTGAATGAAGCATTGGCGATCAGCATACAGAATAATTACCTGAAACAGGAAGCTTTTTGTTACAGTTCAATGGGCGCTGTTTATCAAAAACTGAAAAAGTATGACAGGGGTTTAATGAATTATGACAGAGGCTTAAAAATAGCACTTTCGCTGAAAGACACGTCCCGTATCGTGGATTTTTTATATTCTATCGGCGACTTATTGGTGGAACAAAACCGGCCGGATGAAGCATTGACCTATTTGAACCGTTCACTTGAATACGATGCGGTAAGCGGTGATCAGTATAACCGTGCTCTTTGCTATGCTGGTTTAGGTAAGGTATCCTTAAAAAAGAAAGAGTTTAAAAAAGCAGTAGAATATGGATTGCAATCGTATGAACTGGGAAAAGCACTTACATCACCCGGAATATGTTCAGATGCATCTGAAATTGTATATAAGGCCTTTTATGAAGATGGCGACTATAAAAATGCATTTCGCTATTTGAAATTAAAAATGGAATTAAATGATAGCAGTACCAATCTGAGCCAGCTTAAACAACAGACACAATTGGAATTTGATTTTATCAATGCATTTAAAGTAAAGCAAGATAGTATATTGCGTGCAGAAAAGCAGCATCAGCAGGATCTGATACAGGCTGCAAAATCAAGACAGCAGGAAGCACTTGTTATTGCCGGAGTGGTTGCTGTCATTACAGCAATTTTTATCATTATCATTATTTTCCGATCGTATCGCAAAGAAAGAAATTCGAAACAGATCATCAATCAGCAAAAATTAATCGTTGAAGAAAAGAACAAAGAGATTATGGACAGTATCAATTATGCAAAAAAGATACAGGAAGCCATCATCCCTTCATCCGTAGAAATAAGCAATCTTTTTCCGGAACATCTTGTATTGCTGTCGCCAAAAGATATTGTAAGCGGTGATTTTTACTGGATCGGTTCTAAATCGAATTATAAATTTGTTGCAGTTGCAGATTGTACGGGACATGGTGTGCCCGGTGGTTTTATGAGCATGCTTGGAACGGCTTTGCTGAATGAAATTATCAATGAAAAAGAAATATATGAGCCGGCAGATATTTTGGACCTTTTGAAATTTAAGATCATCATGGCGCTTCGTCAATCGGAAAATGTGAATGAAGCAAAAGATGGGATGGATATAGCGTTGTGCAGAATTGACAGAAGAACAAATGACTTGACTTTTGCCGGTGCAAATAACTCTGTTTATTTACTTAGAAAAGATAAACTTATTGAATTAAAAGGGGATAAACAACCTATCGGGATCTCACATTTTAACAGTACACAGCAATTCATACAGCAAAATGTTTCTTTGCAGAAAGGAGACCTGCTATACATGTTTACTGACGGTTATCCTGACCAATTTGGAGGAGAAACGGGTAAAAAATACAAGTATCGTAAATTGGAAGAATTGCTGTTAAGCATTCACAGGAAAGAAATGAAAGAGCAATTGGAAATGCTGGAAAAAGAACACAAGGACTGGAAAGGTGATCTGGATCAGGTGGATGATATTTGCGTTTTAGGGATAAAAATTTAGCCGGTATGTTATTATTAACCCCACAAAATTTTAAAGATTACGAATTGATTGATGTAGGCAATTTTGAAAAGCTGGAACGATTCGGAAAATATGTTACCATTCGACCCGAACCTCAGGCCGTATGGGATAAAACATTGAGTCCTGCTGAATGGGAGAAAAGGGCACACATTAAATTTATTCCCCGTTCCAGTTCCTCAGGCGAATGGAAAAAGTTAAAACAAATGCCCGATCAGTGGCAGATCCGGTATGACATCAATAATTCCGATAATGCGATTCAGTTCCGGTTGGGACTTACTTCTTTTAAACATGTTGGAATATTTCCGGAACAAGCCAGCAACTGGGATTTTATCTATCAAACAGTAAAAGAAATGAGGATACAGCAACCGCGTGTACTGAATTTGTTTGCATATACCGGCGGAGCATCCATCGTTGCTAAAGCAGCAGGAGCAGATGTGACACATGTGGATTCGATCAAACAAGTGGTATCCTGGTCAAAGGAAAACATGATGCTAAGCAATTTAAGTGATATACGCTGGGTAGTGGAAGATGCCCTGAAGTTTGTGAAAAGAGAAGAAAAGCGGGGAAACAAATACAATGGAATCATCCTCGATCCGCCTGCATTCGGACATGGACCGAATGGAGAAAAATGGAAGCTGGAAGATAACATCAATGAAATGATCCGGCTGGTACTTCAGCTGTTGGATGAAAAAGAGCACTTCCTTATTTTGAATGCCTACTCCCTGGGCTTTTCATCGTTGATCATCGAAAATTTGCTGAAACAAAAGGCAGGAAAAAATTTACAGGCAGGAGAATTATTTTTACAAGCAACTGAAGGAAACAAGCTTCCTTTAGGTGTTTTTGGAAGGTTTAAAAACGTTTGATCAGATATAAAAAGGGCGGATCAACCGGATCCGCCCTTTTATTTGAATTTATTTTAAGCTGCTTTTACTGCGGCCTTCTTTTTAGCAGCAGGTGGTTTTTTTGTTCCTGATTTTCCGCCTTTTCCAGCAGGAGCTTTCATCACCGTGTAAGGATAATTTTTTACAATAAATTTTGAGAATTGCTCCTTTGTTGCATGTGCCCGTACTTTTGTGCCTTTTGCACCATCCACCGAAACAATTTTGGCAAGTCCGCCAATTTCCTGTGAGGATGCAACGACAAATTCAAAGTAAAGAACTTTGGTGCTTTTAAATAAATCATTCACTTTTTTTTGCTGGGCAGCAGACATTTGCTGTGCGTGCGAAGAGGAAAAAATAAAGAATGCGATAAAAGCAATCAGCAACGAAGATTTTCTCATGGGGATGAATGGATTAAAAATTAATAATTATAATATTAATAAATTTTGAATAGAGTTCCAAATCTGAACGCAACCTACTTCTGTATTATTGTACCCACCGAAGCCTTGGCGTAGGTGGGTTGTATCCCCAAATCTTTAGCATAGGTGGTTGCATCCACCAAAGCCTTGGCATAGATGGGTTGTATCCCGAATCTTTAACATAGGTGAATTGCATTCACCGAAGAAGCCTTGGCGTAGGCAGATTGTAGGATTTATTTACAGGTGAGGTTCCTCCTGTAGCTTGGGCCCTCAAATCCGGACCTTTCAAGCCTATAAATAGAAGCGGGTTTATTCTTTAAGAAGGGTTTCTATAAAAGATGTGGTTTCTGACACGTATTCGGTATATTTTTCTCCGGTGGCCGGACCATTAAAACCGGTATAAATTTTTCTGACATTTCCTTTTTTATCAATGTAAATAGTGGTGGGGAAGGCCATAATGTTATTCAGCATCGGTAACGCCGCAGAAGCCTGATCTTTTCCGGTTTTTTCAGTAATCAGCAGCTCATACTTTACATTATAGCGGGTTTTCAGCCGGTTAACATTGGTCACTGCTTTATTAAAATCGGTCGTACGTTCAAATGCAAGTCCGATCACTTCCATTCCTTTATTTTTGTATTGATCATAAAAACCGCTGAGGAATTTGGTTTCGTCCATACAATTGGGGCACCAGGTGCCCATGAGTTGTATAATGATCACTTTGTTCTTAAACTTTTCATCATTCAAAGAAATGGTCTTCCCTTCCAGATTTTTGAAACTGAAATCAATTTTAGTGTATCCGGGTTTTAAATAGGTCAGGGAATAGGGATCACGTAATTCAAATTTGTCATCAGGTACTGCGGTCCAGTTTTCATGACCTTTTTTTCCGGAATAAAAATGACCGTTTACCAGCGCTCCGTTTTTTCTGTCTGCATAAAATAAGTAGGCATGTGCTCCGTCAAAACAGGAAACCATAAATTTTTTATCATTGGAATAACCTTCAAGATACCGGTAGTCACCCGTCTCAGTAGTAAAGGTTCCGGATGTTTTATGATTAACGGTTTGAAACAGTCCTACAGAGAAATACTCATCGGGTGTTCCTTTTTCAAAAGTTACTTTCCAGCGTTCCTTGATTAATGACTGAGGTGTTTCCTGAAATAAGAACCGGCGGGGTTCATTATGAATAGCAGAAAACGGGATACTTACATTCTCTTGTCTTGAACGATAAGTCCATACGCCTGTTAAAGAAGATGAACCGTTTTTCAGATAAAATTCGGAATTGAAAACGGGCATTTTAATAAAAAGAGAATCGTCTTTGAAAGTCAGCTCTGCTACATTTATACGTTCCTGCTGATTGATGATCTCCATCACATAATTTCCTGCATTATTCTTTACTTCAAAATTAAAAGGAAGCTCTGTGGAATCATTGAGTTTAAAAACACCCCTCCAGATGCCTGTATTTAATTTGGTTTGAGACCGTATGATACAGGAGAAAAGGAGCAGAAAAATGAAAGCTGTGATTTTATTTTTTAAAAGCATAACAGGACCTTATCAGGGGTTAAATGGTAAACTTAATGCCTTGTGCCAATGGAAGAGAAGTACCATAATTGATGGTATTTGTTTGACGTCTCATATACATTTTCCAGGCATCGGATCCGGATTCTCTTCCTCCACCGGTTTCTTTTTCTCCTCCAAATGCGCCTCCGATTTCTGCACCGGAAGTACCAATATTGATGTTAGCAATTCCACAGTCAGAGCCTGCCTGGGATAAGTACAATTCCTGTTCTCTCATGTTTGTGGTAAATAATGCAGAAGACAAACCTTGAGGAACTCCGTTTTGCAGTGCAATGGCTTCTTCCATTGTTTTATACTTCATGACATACAGAATGGGGGCAAACGTTTCTTCCTGAACAATATCAAATTCATTTTTTGCTTCTATAACACAGGGTTTAACATAACAACCGCTTTCATATCCCTGCCCGTTTAAGATACCACCTTCAACAATTATTTTTCCCCCTTCTTTTTTTGCTCTTTCAATGGCATTGGAATAATCCTGAGTCGCATTTTTATCGATGAGAGGACCTACATGATTATTTGCATCCAATGGATTTCCAATACTTAATTGTGAATATGCATTTTTTATAATAGCAATGGTTTTATCATAAATGCTTTCATGTATAATTAATCGCCGGGTAGAGGTGCAGCGTTGACCGGCTGTTCCGACAGCTCCGAATACAGCTCCAACCATTACCATGGAAAGGTCGGCATGCTGGGAAACAATGATCGCATTGTTACCTCCTAATTCTAAAATGCTTTTTCCAAAACGTTCTGCAACTGTTTTTGAAACATGTTTACCGATACGTGTGGATCCTGTGAAGGAAACCAGTGGAATGCGTTTATCATTATTAATGAGATCCCCGGATTCATTTCCGATTACAAGACAGCTTACTCCTTCGGGTATGGCATTTCGCTTCAACACATCGGCAATGATGTGTTGGCAGGCAAGTGCACAGATTGGGGTTTTTGAACTGGGTTTCCAGATACATACATCACCACAAACCCATGCAATAGCGGCATTCCAGCTCCATACCGCAACAGGGAAATTAAATGCGGAAATGATCCCGACAATTCCAAGCGGATGCCATTGTTCATACATGCGATGCATAGGACGTTCGCTGTGCATGGTTAAACCATATAACTGACGGGAAAGACCTACTGCAAAATCGCAGATATCGATCATTTCCTGGACCTCTCCAAGGCCCTCCTGAAGGCTTTTCCCCATTTCATAAGAAACAAGTTTTCCAAGTGGTTCTTTCTGTTTTCTTAACTCTTCACCTATTTGTCTGACAATTTCACCACGCTTTGGTGCAGGAACCAGGCGCCATTTACGGAATGCTTCTTCAGCAGTTTTCATGACCTGTTGGTAATCATCTGCAGTTGCAGAATGAATGCTGCCGATAAGACTTCCATCAACAGGGGAATAAGAATCAATTTTTTTTCCTTTGGTCGGAAGAAATTTTAAACCGGTGGATGCACCCTCATTTATTTCTTTTATTCCTAAAGTATTTAATACTTCTTTTATTCCGTATGTGGAGGAGTT
>CAZMRM010000097.1:0-3034 GCA_964568515.1 uncultured Chitinophaga sp.
ACACGATCAACCGTAAGCGGAATAAAGTTATCCGGCTCATCCGTGTAGGAGAAAAACATCGTTCTTCTGAAAATATCTGTTTTTTGATGGAAGGCTCTTCCTCTGATAGTTTCTAATTTTACATTGTTTACTTCCGGAAAATCCTTTAATGCGTCCATATAGCTGTCTAACTCATAATTTAAACAGCATTTTAATTTACCACATTGCCCGGCCAGTTTTAAAGGATTTAACGAAAGCTGTTGGTACCGTGCTGCACTTGTTGCAACAGAACGGAAATCTGTTAACCAGGTGGAACAGCACAACTCCCTTCCACAGGATCCGATTGCACCCAGGCGACTTGCTTCTTGTCTGGCACCGATTTGCCTCATTTCTATTCTTACCTTGAATTCATCTGCCAAGACTTTGATCAACTCCCGAAAGTCAACACGATCATCTGCAGTATAATAAAAGATGGCTTTTGTACGGTCGCCCTGATATTCTACATCACTGATTTTCATTTGCAGGTTCAACTTAACTGCAAAAGTTCTTGCGCGGTACATCGTTGCTTGCTCAAGTCCCTGTGCTTCCTGCCACTTTTCAATATCATTCGGCTTTGCTTTGCGGTATATTTTTTTTATTTCTTCCGAATCAGGGTTTACATTACGTTTTCTCATCTGTAAACGAACCAGTTCGCCTGAAATAGAAACCACGCCCATATCATGACCGGGTGAAGCCTCTACAGCCACTACATCTCCTACATGTAAGGGTAAGTTATTCACATTTCTGAAGAATTCTTTCCGGCTGTTTTTAAAACGAACTTCCACACAATCAAATGTGCTTTGGCCACTTGGCAGTTCCATATTTGCCAACCAATCAAAAACATTCAGTTTATTACATCCTCCCGCTCCACAGGATCCGTTATTTTTACAGCCCCCTGGTAATCCATTGCTAGCTGTATTACAGCCCCTACCAGTTGAACATCCGCTACATCCCATATTTTAGTTTCCCTCTTTTAAATTAATGATCATTGTATTTGGCAGTTATGCTTAAAAAATACAAGTTAAAGTACACTGTTTAAGTTAAACAGCTTTTGGTAAATTTAACAATTCATTGAATTTAAATGCCAGATCCATGAATAAAATTTTTGGATTCGCATTTCTTTCCATATGATAATGAGCCATATTCAGCTCTTCGATAAATCGTTCAACATTTGAAGTATGAATAAATGGTGAAAATTTCTTTACAAAATCCTGTTCATCCGCACTTAGCTTTATAAGGCTTGCATCTGCATAATTCAAAATCAGGCTTTCACGCATAATGTGTAAAGCATAATTTAAAAAATTCTTTTGCCGTTCTCTTCCCGCAGCAGCTATTTCATCGATCCAGGTTAACACTGCTTTTGGATCAAATTTTAAGCTTGCTCTCATCAGTTTCTGAAAACTTGCCAGATTTTGAGTGGCATTCTCATTTTCACCCGCCAATAAAAGAGCTTCTGCATAACTACCATCCGCCAAATGTGCTATTTTCTGAGCTGCTTCACTTGAAATTCCACTGTTTTCAATCAAAGCGACAACTAATTCTTCATCTTTCAGCTTGTTTATCTTAATAAGCTGGGTTCTGGATACGATCGTGCGCAGCAATTGCTCCTCATTCTCACAGATCAGTAAAAACAAGGTCTTATCGGGTGGTTCTTCTATTATTTTAAGCAATTTATTGGCTGCTGCCTGGTTCATTTTTTCGGCCTGCCAAATGATCATGATCTTGTATTCGGCCTCATATGTCGTCAAACTTAATTTGCGAAGGATGTCACCGCTTTCTTCCACACCAATAATGGCTTGCTTGTTTTCCGCATTTAATTGTTCAAACCAACTAAAAAGGGTTATGTATGGATTATTTAAAAATGCGTTTCTCCACTCGGTTAAAACATCTGAACTTGTTCTCACATCCTTGGATAAAGCAACAGGATAAACAAAATGAAGATCCGGATGAACCAGCTTATTATATTTAATACAGGAAGCACATTCTCCACAGGAATCGGCCTCTCCTTTTTTATTACAGGAAATATATTGTGCATAAGCAACGGCAATTGCCAGATTGCCACTGCCCTGAGGTCCAAGAAATAATTGTGCATGGCTTATTCTGCCTTCTTTTACGGAACGGATAAGACGCTCCTTCACTGTTTGTTGCCCTATTATTTCTTTAAATAACATGAATGATTTACCCGTATTTTTTTAATGATTTCAAAGATACTAAATGATTTAACGCATCTTCATGGCTGAGGAGCATTTTGTCAAAATCAGACTTTTAATAATATCCGGTACCCGATTTTTTGATTATTGGATTTCTTTTATTAAATTTGATCATACCCTCCATTAAATAGCTCTCTAAGCAGTGAAAGCTATGGGAAGTTAAACCTGATTTCCGGAATGAATTAATCACTAAGCTGGCAAGCTTAAACATGCATGGCATCCTCATCATGAAAAAGACCTGACTATATTAATGGTCAGGTCTTTTCTGTTTTACTTTATTTGTTTACTGCATCCACCCCCGGTAAACTGCCGCTTTCAATGTATTCTAACAATGCGCCACCACCGGTTGATACATAACTAACATCATTTCCGTAATTGTATTTATTAATGGCAGCAACGGAATCCCCTCCCCCTATTAATGAGTAAGCACCTTTTTTTGTAGCTTTTACGATGGCTTCGGCTATTGACCTGGTTCCATGTTCAAATGAATCCATTTCAAAAACACCCATGGGACCGTTCCACAAAATGGTTTTGGAATTTGCAATCACATCACTGTATTTTTTTTCTGTTTCTTTTCCGATATCAAGCCCCATCCAGCCGTCGGGAATATTATTAATTGTTACTTCTTTCTTATTGGCATCATTTGCAAATTGATCTGCTGCAATTGCATCTACAGGGATATAAATATGCACGCCTTTCTCTTTTGCTGTTTTCAGGATCGTTCTCGCTACATCCAGTTTATCATCTTCAACCAACGATTTACCTGTATTTCCACCTTGTGCCTTTACAAAAGTAAAGGCCATTCC